>JAQXEV010000027.1 GCA_029250665.1 Candidatus Thalassarchaeaceae archaeon
TGCGGGCATCAAACCAATAGGCAGAGGCAAGAATCTCAAAGCCGCTTCCAGAGCAGTGTGTTCTCTTACTAATTGGAAGTGCAACATCTGCGTGAACATGAATGAAAACATCACATAGAAAGTTAGCATTAACGCCACTAAACCCATTGTAAAACCTCTATCTTTGAAGAAATCAATAGGCAACATAGGGAACTCTACTCGTCGTTCCCAACTCACGAATATAACGGACAAAATGACACCTAGCGCCCCAATCCCTAAAATTTCTGAAGAAGTCCACCCAACGCTTGGGCCTTCGATAATAGCATACAGAATAGAGCCGAGAGCAGCAACTGAAATTAGCGCACCAATCGGATCGAGAGGGCGCTCTTTTTCGTCCTTAGTTTTCGGTACAAGGAACAAACCGAGTAATAGTGCTAAGATGATAATTGGCACATTAATCAAGAAAACCATCTGCCAATCATAGTTCTCAACTGCCCATCCTCCTACTATCAAACCAATTGGCGCTCCAACGCCTGCCATCGCTGCCCAAATCCCAACTGCCTTTCCGCGCTCTTCAGGAGGAAAGACAACCACAACCACAGAGAGAGTCGCAGGCATCACCAAAGCGGCTCCCAATCCCATAACAGCCCTAGCTGCAATCACATCGCTAGATGAGTCAGCATAAATCGCAGTAAGTGCAGATGCTCCCCCCACCATAATCAATCCAAGTTGTAAAGCTCCTTTTCTTCCGTATCTATCTCCGATGGCCCCCATTACAAGCAGCGTTCCCCCGAAGATTAGTGCATAAGCGTCCATTATCCACTGAAGTTCTGTATTGTCCGCTTGAAGATCCTTAGACAATTCAGGTAATGCGACGTTTAGAGTCACATTGTTGAGCATTACAATGACAAGACTCAGACTCATGACAGCGAGAATCGTCCATCGTCGGCGATGAACTATTTCGGCATCCATGCAGTTACCACTTGACATATAGTTTTGAATCCGCAGGTTTGAGATGTCTGCTTCCCCCAGCCGCCTCTATGAGGCGGCACACGCGCGCGGGAGCAGCGGCCCTGATGTTGCTAGCGATGAGCCTCTCAGGGTGCATGTTCTGGGCTAGTGAGGAGACTCCTAAAGAGGTGGATGAAAACCCATATCCTTCCATTTGGGAAAGGCACACTCTAGAGTGGCAGACTAACGACACGATGTCATACCTGCTTGAACCAGGTCTCCACCACGCTCTCGAAGTGCAGGAAGCATTCATCGAAGTTGATACTAGCGAAGTATGGGAGACTGGCCCATCTCAATCCACAGTCCACCTCTCCTACTGGTTGCCCAACAACACTCTCGATGGCGAACAAGTCCCCGTGATAGCCATCATCAGCCCATACTTCGACTACGGCTCCCAAGGCAGCGAATCCACCCCGACGAATGTCGTCAGCGCAGGTAGAGGCGAGTTCATTTTCCGTAATTTCGTACCCCATGGCTACGCCCTTGCTCAAGTAGCAGTATTCGGAACAGAGCAATCGAGTGGCTGCTTCGATTATCGAGGAGCCGGAGAAGGCTGGGGCATCCACCACGCGGTTGAATGGCTCGGGCAACAAGAGTGGAGCAATGGCAACGTAGGCCTCTATGGCAAGTCATACGAAGGCGCTACGCAATGGGAGGCAGCCGCGCAAGGCAGCGAATATCTGAAGACGATAGTCCCTATTTCTGGAACAACGGCGCTGCACCCACTTCTCTACAAGAATGGCAGCGCAGAGGCGAGAAGTCAAGTGATGCACATGAATTACTTCTCGAGCACAGTCGATTACAACGAAGACGATCTCGACAATGTTTGCCCAGACATCGCAGAAGGTTTGTTTGCGGGTCCAGTGACTTACATTGGAGGTGAGATGGATCCGTACATGTCGAATTATTATGATGAGCGAAGCCACATCGACAAGGCATTCGGAAATTGGAATGGCAGCATCTACTGGGTTCAGGGGATGCAGGACTGGAATGTCGATCCACACCAGGTCTTCGGTGGGCCGACTGGTGTGAATTGGTACACAGATTACATTGAGGCTGGGTATGATGTTCGAGGTATTCTTGGCCAGTGGGGCCACCACTATCCTGACCAGGTTTCGAGCCATGATGGTGTGAGCAGCGGAAATGGCTTCGAGGCTCGCGAGAACATGACGCGCTGGGACTGGGCGCAGGATTTGTTCGAATGGTTCGAGTATTATCTCAAGGGGATTGGGCCTAAACCCGATCTTACCGCGCAGATTCAGCGCTCTGATGGAGTGTGGAGAATCGAGGAGACGTGGCCTCCAGCAGATCTGAATTGGGCCGACGTCTCTCTCGGCAATTGCACCAATCTAGGTAATTCGTGGGTCGGTGGCGCGCCGGTTATTGGAGGCGTCAGTGAAGTCATTGTGGAGTGTCCTGCTTTCGATGAGGACGTGCATATCTCCGGGCTTGTTCGATTACACCTTCTTGCTTCTGCAGTGTATGATGGCGGGCAAGTTTTCGTGGAAATGCAGGACTCTTTGACCGGTGTGCGCATCGGGCACGCGACGATGGATATCCGATACCATTCCGGCGGAAACGAGCCAACCGGAGTAATCCCTGGTCAGACGGTGACGATGATGATGGAGTTCCAAGGCATTGATCACCTACTTCTCGCTGGGAATGGAATCAAGCTCGTGATGACTACTTCAGGCAAGGATTACCTCGCTCCAGCCTGTGGAGCAGCCTGCCCAGTGCACGTGCATATCACCGACGATAGCACACTCTCTCTACCCCTAATCAATCGCGATGGTTCGAATGTGCTAATCACACCACAGAGGGACAATTGAGGGGGGTCAATGGCCGATGCAAGACCCAATTATTCAACCGGCGGTTTCAATAATGCACCGCCGACGCCACTCGATTATGAAGAATCAGCAAGTGGCGTTGATTCTTATCACCCTGCTTCTTATTTCGAGTTCGAGTAATGTCGCACTCGCCGACTCAGGAAACGAATCGGCCAGAGGCTCAGCCAAGGACCCGACTCTGGGCATCTCTGTTGATATCAGTGAGAAGGTAATGATGTCGGACCAGTCGTTGCAAGCAGTCTTCAGCCTCGTTGGCTTGACAAACTCAGACACATACATCCTTTCATGGAATCTTCGCGAGGGAAATACCACTCAAGGAACCTCACTCGCTTCTGATTCCTTCTATTTTCAACCATCTGGTTCGAATCATTACGAAGCTATCGAGGTATGGCATTTCTCGACCGATTCGCATCTCTACTTACTCACCGCCAGCATACAGAAGGCTGGCGATCCAACTTCAACAACCGACACAGAACAGAAATTTGCAGTCTTCCGTAAATCGATTGCACCCGATTGGTCCGATCTTGTGATGTTCGGAGACAGCCTCTCAGATGCCGGGAATTCCTACCGAGACTGGGGTACGCCCGATAGCCCACCATATTTCGGCGGCCGATTCACCAATGGCAAAGTTTGGCTTGATCGCGTACACGAATGGATGGGGGTGAGTACAACGATTGGCCAAGAGTCGGACCCCGGCAATAACCGTGCATACGGCGGCGCGACATCCGAGAATGGCTACTACCTCTGGGTCGTCACGAACGTCGGCCGACAGGTTGACGATTACACTGAGACGTACTCATTTGATTCTGATGAGGCTGTTGGGATTTGGGCTGGAGGAAACGACATCCGCAATGGCGTGGGGCATGGTCAGGAGATTGTTGACAATATCGAGGAGCACGCTATTCAAGTCATAGGAAATGGCGCCGAGACTCTACTGCTGTTCGAGATACCTCCCATTGAAAGAATTCCCGAGTTCCGCGACGATTCTGACGAAGATAAGGCAGAGATGGCTGAGCACATCGACGAGTTCAACGCAGGAATTGTCACCCTTGCGAGTGATTTGGTTTCAGAGTATGGCGTAACTGTCCATCTGATTCCAGCTTGGGAAGCCTTTGAGAAAATTTACTGGAATCCTTCGGCATTCGGTTTTGACAACATCACTCACTCCGCTTGCGAGCACACTGGCCTCACCTGTGATTCTAATGATCCAATAGATCCGGTTCCAAATCGATTCATCTTCTTT
>JAQXEV010000039.1 GCA_029250665.1 Candidatus Thalassarchaeaceae archaeon
ACCTGGAAGTGAACGTAGTCGGAATCTTCGCGCCATGAATCACACCTCGTATTGCTGCCATCCTTCTGTGTCATTGGGTGGGATGTACTTGTTTCGCCTGTGCTTGACGACAATTACGTCAGGCATGACAAATCGTAGATAGACGATTCCCATCAAAATTACTGTTAGTAGAGTCATTGCAAGATGGAATGAAAGAAGCTGCTGATCCCAGTGATTGAACAGGCCGTAAGAGAGAGTTCCAGCCCAATAAAGAGTCCATAAAATCCCCCATATTGCGAATACGACTACTAACCAAGATTCGCCGGATGGAGAGATGCTGGCTCGAATGATTGTTCCCGGCTCAGGCTCGTTGAACACCCCATGGTCGACCGCTGCTACGTAGGTCTCCTCGCTTAGGTCCACGCCGGACAATGCTTCGCGGGCATCTTCTACGCTGACCTTTCCATCCTTAACTTCGCGAAGGAGTTTCATGACGATGTCGTCTTTCACAGTTGGTCACCCCTTCGAAGGTGTTTGATACGCAGTTTGAGTAGGTTGCTTCGCCCCTTGTAATGGCGAGAGAAACCGTATCGTAGGAAGAGTCCGCAGAACAGGATCACAAGGATTACCGCGCCGAAGCCGAGCAAGCCAAGCCAGTGAGCTCGGAGTGCGGCTCCCATCTCGTGCAAGTCGACGTGAGCCTCGGATGGTGCAGGCGGCTCAATCTCACCATTTCCGCTGAAGACGGTTCGGGTGCCGCCTGAGTCTTCGCCTTCATCGACCGAGGCCGTCAACCGATTCCAGCGGTCGAGTTCGGAGGGGATATTGTCGCCATTAACGGCGTTGCCAGCGAGCCAGATGGTAATTACACCGCTGCCAGATTCGGGAGCAGTCCAGACAACCATCCAACTGCGTTCTGCTGTTTCGCTACCCGAGCCTGCGTGAGTGAGAGTGGTGGAGTCATCTTCCCAATGTTGGACTTGGCTCTCGTATCCTTCTGCTCCGGCAAGCGAACCTGAACTGACGCGCATGGAGAAACCGCCAGTGTTCGATTGAGTGTCAATAGCGGGTCCGCCAATCAATTGAATTGCGAGGGAGTAGGTAGTTCCCGCAGAATAATGGTAAGGCAATCCGTCGAGGATTACGGTGACCGAGTTATCCGGTAGTTCAGAGTGGCAGGTGCAACCGGCGAGGGCGACATCTCCCTTGTCATCCTCATCGCCACCGATGCCAGTGGAATAACCTTGAGTTGAACCCGCCAGAAGAAGCGCGAAGCAGGCAAGAACCAGCAGCCTGTGGGAGGTCATTCGATGTGCCTTCATCCTATGACCTCTATTGACGAAGCAATCCACCCGTCTTCGGGATATCAAGGTTTCAGTTTGACCCCTACGGGGTCCCTCTCTATGACCTCCTTACTCCACCGCGTTCGGAACCTGCGAAACCTCAAACGAAACAACACTCTCGATGGGTCTATGGCCGGTCCGAGTTGGAAGAATGTCTACCGCCTCAGTGACTCGCAGATTTCGAGTTTAGACGAGGCGGAAGAGAAAATGGAAAAGATGGATATCACAGGGGCTGAGGAGATTCTTCTCCGTCTTCTTGAGGACGATCCGAAGTGCGTTCCGGTGTTGAATAATCTAGCTCATATGAATGGCAGATATTTGTCGGATTTTGAGAAGGCTGTCGAGTATTATGAGAAGGTGCTTGAGATCGAGCCAGACAATGCTTGGGCACGAGATGAAAGGCGTCGCTATCAACGATATCTCACCTATGATTGAGGCCGTTATGTCCTAGTTTATCTGGGAATCCCGCGACTCCATTGGCTCCCCGGTGAAGCGTGTGTTTGGGTTGTATTGACCCGCAATTTCAAGGCGCGCCTGTCGGCCCATCATGTCGTGCACGAGGGCGCGATACTCATTGCAGGAGTCGGTGGGCTAGGATGTACCTGGGCGGATGCTGCTCACAGTGAGTGCGACGGCCTCGCTGACCTACTCCTAATAGATGCAGATGAGTCCTCTTTCCGAGGTTCGGGACAAGCGCATTGCCTGCACCTCGATGCGGTGGGGGATGGAAGTGGTGCGGCTGCTCTGCCGAACCTCGCAGCACACAGATTAACCGAGGGGCTTGGTGCTCTCGACCCCCTCCTCGATAAGGCAGAATTAATCTTCATCATGACAGGACTCGGTGGAGGGACCGGGTCGGGTGCGGCGAATGAGTTGGCACGTCTTGCTAGAGCGAGAAACTGCTTGGTTCTGAGTGTCGCCGGATTGCCTTTCGCCGAACAACCATTGCGAAGTGCAATCGCGAGCGCGGCTCTTCCCGCGCTCGAAGAACAATCCCATGTATGCATACGCGTAAGCATGGAGAGATTGGCATGGTACGCCCGAGCACGAGGTGCGGATTGGCAACAGGGCTCGGGATGGATACAGGATCTGGTGGAGGGTCTGGTGACGACTCTTGCGAAGGTAGGTAAGATGAATCTAGATTTGATGGATTTGCGAACCGTTGTCGAACATCACGGTGAAGCGACATTAATTGTAGGGTCTGGGACTGTTGTTGACCCCTCCAAAGTGGTCGATGTTGCGCGTCGTTCACCGCTTACTGAAGTGGATGTTTCTGGGGCCAAAGGATGTATGATTCAAGTCGAAGGAGGGCCTGACATGACTCTCGCTCATCTCAATCTATTGAGTGAATCTCTGGTCAGCAGCCTCCACCCAGATTGCCAGGTAATTCTTGGAGCGCGTGCGAGCGACGAGATGGTGGGTCGTCTTCGGATTGTTGCTGTTGTTAGCGGACTTTGACGTCGTTGGCTACTCGGTATGCGAGAATTCGTTAAGCGAGGACCTCCTCGCGGATGCATGCCCAAACTTGGCAAGGCGGCTCGCGGGAAGCACCGTTGGGTCGGAGTAGAGGTAAACGGTGTAGGGCTGAACCGCTCTGAGTGCGAGTCGACTCTAGAGAAGATTCTGAGCCCGATTAGTTTCAGAATGTTCGACATGCGTAGTGATTCTGATTCCGCTTTACTAATTCTCAAGGTCGGGCTTGACGATTACGAGTCCACCCGTGAGATTTTGGAAGCAACTGAAGGTGTGTCTACCAAAACCGCCTCAGGTAAGATCAGGCTTGTGCGTGAGCGACTGGGTTTGCCTCGCCCAGTCAGAAAGAAATGACTAGTTCTCCTACCTCATCGATTTCGAGTAATCTTGAACCGTCTATTGCGATAAGTGCACCCGATTTTTTGAGACCAGCTATTCTCACGGGCATGTCTGTGCAGGTAGCTTTTGCTCCCCGAGATAGGGCTCTTGACATCGCAGCCCAGGATGCTCTTTGTAATTGAGAAGATTCAGGGGTTGCGATAGGTACTGAATCATCGAGGATGGAGGCGATTGCTGCGTCAACGATTTGGAAAGCACTTGCATCATCAATATCCCCAATAGATTCAGTCCAACCAGCCACCTCTCGCCCTTCGATGTGAGAGGGATTTTGATTCAGTCCGATTCCAATTCTTACGCGGCCGTCGAGTGAACTCGATTCGATGAGAACCCCGCCGGCCTTTCGGCCGTTGATTAAGAGATCATTTGGCCACTTCAAATCCATAGAGAGAACATCGGCAACGCAGGCACCGACCGCGACCTGCAATAGGCCAGGCGATAGGTCGTTTAGCACCGATTGGTCTAGACTCCATGTTGCAGTCAGGTCGCCTGCTTGGGATTGCCATTGTGAACCTCTGCGCCCCCTTCCTGAACGTTGGATGCCCGCTCTGATTCTTTGCCATCCTTCATTTGGCAACTCTCTAGCGTCATCCATTGTCGAAACAGACTCTTCAAGATAATGTGCATCGCCGTTATTTCCAGGAATCCAAAATGCCACGACCTCAAGTGTCTCATCACCGACTCTTTCGATTGCTAGTAGGCGAGAGGACCACCCATTGAGGATCCAATCATTTGGCGAACTCAGTGAATAGGGGTCTGTTCGGAAAAGCAGGATGAAAGTCTTGTGTTGAGATTCTCCCTCATTCAAAGAATTGAGTAGAATACTCGACCAACCAAGTTCTTCTTCGTCACCCAAAGCAGCTTCCTCCATAGGGCCAAGCCTTGCTCCTTCCTCTGTGGGGGGGTTGAGATAGGGTAAATTCCAGATTATGACATCGGCGTCAGAAGGAATTTTCCAACCGTCTTCTCCGACACCCCCTTCCTCGACACGAATAGATTCAGCGACTCCTGCCTCGATAGCGTTACCACGGGTCGTTGCAACTGCAATAGGATTGATGTCGAAAGCAGAGACTTTCCATCCAACGAGAGCCATAGCGATTGAGATTGCTCCTGAACCACAACCAACCTCAACGAGATGTCCTGGGGAACACGTCAATCCGGCGAGGCCATCCAACATCAAGCGGGTGTCTCGGCGCGGGGGGTAAACCGTTGGGGGAATAGCGAGTTGGATCACCTCGCCCGACTGAATTTTGAATTCTACAGCCGTACTTCCACCCACAGATGAAATCTCAATCTCTCGTTCAATTTTATCGAATCCCATCGTAATCACCCTGAATTCGCAAACCTTTATTCATACCAGCCCATACTTGGGATTCGTTCTCCCCGTCCCCGAGGAGGGCTGACGGTCCAGCCGTGCCTATGCTATGCATAGACCGTCACTTTCTTAAACACCCCCTCGGTCGGCGGATAGCCCAGCATCAGCCATGGGCCTGTAGCTTAGTCAGGTAGAGCGCCGGGCTTTTAACCCGGTGGCCGGGGGTTCGAATCCCCCCAGGCCCGCCTGACAAAGCCTCAGGCTTGCGGTTTTTCTGGGCCCGGGGGCGGCGCGAATGGCAGTAAAGAGTTCAACAAAGAAGCGTCTGGTCGAGTTGGGTATTGATACCAATCATGCTCACAAACTCGCCGACGACGCAAACATGGATGCAATCAAGCGAATGACAGTTGAGGAGGTTGCAGAGAAAACTGGCCTCTCAACGAGTGATGCGACACTCGAGAATATCATGTCCATCATCAGGGAACACAACACTTCCCGTCGCCGCAGCCGTTCCGGCCGAATCACAATCTCTCGCAAGGCTCTCGCAGACTTGGACATCCCTCAAGGTGATGACCGATTCAACGTCCTGAACCACTTCCTTGTCCCTCACCATGAGTTGGTTGATTCCGATAAAGAATCAGAATCTCTAGCCCCTTGGGGCCTTGAAGTCCCAGATAACGAGGGAGGCATTCGTATTGCCAAGGAATTACTTCCCAAGATCCTCATCACAGACCCTGCCGTCCAAGCCATCAAGGAGCAGATCGAGACAGAAGCCGATGATCTTCCTGCTGGCTGGCTGACAAATAGAATTGTCAAAGTGGTGCGATACAGCCGATCAGCTGGTTCAAGCACCGCTTACCGGCTAATCGTGGAGAGCGCTTGAAGGAGTTGAAAAAATGAAGGAAATTGTAGAGAGTTACTTTCAGCAGAGAAGCCTGGTCAATCACCAGCTCGCATCGTATAACGACTGTATTCCATCCACTGATGGAAAACTAAGCCGGATGGAGAGAATCGTCCGTAACATCCGCATCGGAACCGACGAACCGGTCGAGGACGATGATGGTGGAATCATCAAACTCGACGTTCTCGATAAGGAGATTGTCATCCGAATGAAGAACATTCATCTCGGTCGCCCAACCATTCGTGAAGCTAATGGAGCCGAGCACCCAGCAACACCACTTGAGTGCCGTCTTCGTAAGTTGACTTACTATTCCCCGGTCTACCTCGATTTCAAGATTATCCGTGACGACAAAGAGACTCCTGATATCGAAGATCGCGTCCACGTTGGTAACCTACCGATTATGGTTCGCTCCGGCCAGTGCAACCTGCACTCCGACCACATCTCACACCTCTGCGGAGACGCCGATCGCAAACTCTCGCCTCGAAATTCGGCAGAGGACTCAGATCGCTTGACTGAACTCCTTCGCCGAGCTGGTGAGGACCCCCTCGACCCTGGTGGCTATTTCATCATTAACGGAACCGAGCGTGTTCTCATCTCAATGGAAGACCTCGCACCAAACCGAGTTACTGTTGAGAAGAACAAGAAGTACGCTCACGAGACCGAAGTCGCCAAGATCTTCTCTCAGAAGGACGGTGTTCGCAAGCCTCTCAATATTGAGAAGCGTCGCGATGGAATGCTGATGGTTAAGATCCCGAGTGCGGGAACTACACCGATTCCAGTCGTTCTCTTAATGCGTGCTCTCGGAATGGAGAACGACAAGGAGATTTTCACCGCGATTGCAGGTCCTGCAGAGGCGATGAAGTACACAGTCGCCAACCTCAATGAAACCAAGGACAACGATGAATACAATGTCGAGACCTCTGAAGAGGCTCTACAATGGCTCGAGAAGAAGTTCGCCGCTGGTCAGCAGAAGGAATACCGTGAGGCTCGAATCCAGAACCTCCTCGATAAGGAACTCCTACCTCACCTCGGTTCTGGCCCCGAGTATCGCGAGAAGAAGGCAGTCTTCCTCGGGCGCATCGTCCGCCAAGTCCTTGAGATGGCTATCACTAACCGTGATCCTAACGATAAGGATCACTACGCAAACAAGCGTGTTCGTCTCGCTGGAGATCTGGTCGAGGACCTGTTCCGCGTCAGTCTGCAGCAACTCGCTCGTGACCTCAAATACCAACTCGAGCGACATCACAACCGCAAGCGCGAGTTGCGAATCAACGCCTGCCTTCGACCTGACGTGCTGACTCAGAAGATCATGCACGCGCTCGCAACAGGTAACTGGGTCGGTGGACGATCGGGAGTCAGTCAACTACTCGACCGTACTACTTACCTCGCTGCTCTCTCTCACATGCGTCGCGTAACCAGTCCACTGGTCCGCAGCCAACCTCACTTCGAAGCTCGTGATCTTCACCCTACGCATTGGGGTCGACTCTGTCCTAACGAGACTCCCGAGGGTCAGAACTGCGGTCTTGTGAAGAACGCGGCTCAGATGATTGACGTCTCCGAGGAAGTCCGCGAAGACGATGTCAAGGCGCTCCTCCGTGAGGCAGGCGTTGACTCATCTCCCTCTGGCTGGGCCGAGGGATCTCGCGTTCACGTCAATGGAGACATCTTCGGTCTGCACAAGAATGCAGCGAAGTTGGTTAACCAATTCAAGCGCCGACGCCGACAAGGCAGGATTCGACCAGAGGTCAGTATCCGCCACGATGGTGCTAACCGAGACATTTTCATCAACACCGACCGAGGGCGAATCCTACGCCCTCTCCTCGTCCTTGACGACGGTGACCTAACACTCTCAAAGGAACACCTAGAGTTCATTCGCTCCGGCGAATGGACCTTCAACGATCTCGTCGCAAACGGAGTCGTAGAGTGGATCGACGCTGAAGAGGAAGAAGACCTTCTCGTCGCTCCTCGTCCATTCGATCTTCCGATGGAATCGCCAGAACATGGCCGACCAATCAATCCAGCAAATGTCGAATGGGTTAACCTTGGACAAGAACAAATCACTGAGGCTAAACTTCGCGTCGAGGTCAAGCTTCCTAACGGCGACGCGGTTTTCGAAGAGTTCAGCGTCCCTCTGAATTACCACCAAGAGGATGTTGATACCCTCCGCCGAAAGCAGAAGAGGAACAACACAGTCCTCGTTTACTCACACGTGGAGATTGATCCACAACTCATCCTCGGAGTTTGTGCGTCCCTTGTTCCATATCCGGAGCACAACTCGACGCCGAGAGTCACCGGCGGTACAGCGATGGTCAAGCAGAGCCTCGGCCTACCGAGCGCCAATTACCGTTTGCGCCCAGACACTCGTATGCACGTAATGCATTACCCTCAGCAGTCGATTGTCGGCACTCGCGCGATGAAGACAACGAACTTCGCTCAGCGCCCTGGTGGCCAGAACTTCGTCGTCGCCATTCTCAGCCACCACGGCTACAACATGCAAGACGCCGTGGTCATGAATCGTGCTGCAGTTGAGCGTTCGCTTGCCCGCTCATCCTTCATCCGCACATATAATGCTGAAAACAAGCAATTCCCAGGTGGCCAAAAGGAGCAAATCGAGATTCCGGGAACTGGACTTGACGAGGTCAAGGGAATGAAGTCATGGGAGAAATATACTCACCTCGAGCGTGACGGTCTCCCTACTCCTGAGACTCACCTCTCAAGCGTAGGCGGAGAGACCAGCGTGCTCGTTGGTAAGACCAGTCCTCCTCGATTCCTTGAGGAGTCACATGGTCACTTCTTGCAAGCTCAGGAACGCCGTGAGTCCTCTATGATGGTCAGAAACGGAGAGTCTGGCTGGGTCGACAATGTGTTTGTCACCGAGTCGCTCGATTCTGGTCTTCTTTGCCGCATTTCTCTGCGAACCGAAAAGATCCCTGAACTTGGTGATAAATTCGCCAGCCGTCACGGGCAGAAGGGAATCATTGGTCGCCTCGTTGACGAGAAGGACATGCCTTTCACTGCCGATGGAATCGTCCCTGATCTCATCATCAATCCTCACGCGATTCCATCGCGAATGACCGTCGCCCACGTCCTTGAGATGATAGGCGGCAAGGTCGGAGCAATGGAAGGGCGTCAAATCGATGGTACCGCCTTCGGTGGGGAGAAGGAAGAATCCCTCCGCTCAGGGCTACTGCGAAACGGTCTCGCCCACACTGGTCGCGAGTCGATGATTAGTGGGGAAACTGGAGAGGCATTCACTGCTGACATCTTCACTGGAGTCATCTTCTACCAGCGATTGCATCACTTGGTGAGCAGCAAGTTGCACGCCCGCAGTCGCGGTCGTGTGCAGATTCTCACTCGACAACCAACCGAGGGTCGTGCACGACAGGGTGGTCTGCGATTCGGAGAGATGGAGCGTGATTGTCTGATTGCGCACGGAGCCTCGATGGTCATCAAGGACAGACTGCTTGACGAGTCTGACGGCTGGCCACTGTCGGTGTGTAACAACAAAGGTTGTGGTCACATCGCTTACTACGATTGGAAGAGGCGCACTCCGGTGTGCCCTGTATGTGGTGACCGAGCAGATGTACATTCAGTACAGACCTCCTACGCATTCAAGTTGCTTCTGGACGAAATGAAAAGTCTTGGAGTTGCCATGCGACTTGAACTGGAGGACCAAAGATGAGCGCCCGTGGAGTAGCCCAAATCCCCAAGAGGATTAATTCGATAAAATTCAGTTTGATGGATCCGAATGAGATCCGCAAGATGTCGGCCGTCGAGGTAAAGACTGCTGACACCTACAAGGACGATGGTCACGCATACAAGCAGGGTCTGATGGACCCGAAAATGGGTGTTATCGACCCAGGAATTCGCTGTGAGACCTGCGGGAATAAGCACGATGATTGCCCTAGTCACTTCGGACACATCGCACTCGAGCTTCCTGTGATGCACATCGGATTCACTATGCTGATCAAGACATCACTGAAGTCTACGTGCAATGAGTGCAGCCACATTCTGCTTCACAGTGCAACCGACACTCACCCTCTCGACCCAGAAAAGTCTGAGCAGGACTACTACCGAGACCGAGTTCACGACGTAATGCGCAAGCACGGAGTTGGTTCGACCGAATTCAAGAAGATAATCAAGGAAATCGAGAAGGAATGCTCGAGTGCCAAGCGCGCTATCTGCATGCACTGTGGATCCGAGCAAGGTAAGATCATGCTCGACAAGCCTACCACATTCAAGGAGAAGAAGTCCGACAAGGGTGAGCACAAGTTGAACGCTCGTGACATTCGTGAGTGGCTTGAGAAGATCCCTGATCAGCACCTTATCTTCCTCGGGATGGACAGTGATTCAAGTCGTCCAGAGTGGTCAATCATGAAGGTTCTACCAGTTCCGCCGATTACCGTTCGCCCTTCAATTACACTCGATAGCGGCGACCGCTCCGAGGACGACCTGACTCACAAGTTGGTTGACGTCCTTCGAATCAACCAGCGTCTACGCGAGAACCGTGATGCTGGTGCACCACAACTAATTGTCGAGGATTTGTGGGAATTGCTTCAGTATCACGTCACGACCTACTTCGATAACCAAACTAGCGGAATTCCACCCGCTCGACACCGCTCCGGTCGCCCTCTCAAGACGCTTTCACAGCGCCTCAAGGGCAAGGAAGGTCGCTTCCGTAGCAACCTTTCCGGAAAGCGCGTGAACTTCTGCGCTCGAACCGTCATCAGTCCAGACCCCAACCTCGGAATCAACGAGGTTGGTGTGCCAGTACACACGGCGAAGGAACTCACAGTTCCAATTCGTGCTACTAGCAGAAACCGCGAACAACTTCGCCGAATGATTCTGCGTGGACCTGATGTTCACCCTGGTGTTAACTACATCATCCGTGGTGATAATTTCCGCGTTCGTATTACTGACCGAACGAAGTACATCTGGGCTGGATTCAGATGCCTCAACCCCGACTGCCACTCAGGCAGCGAGGACGAGCCATACGTCGGATACCGACCAGATCTCAATAGTGTTCTACCTGCACCTAACTTCCTTCCTGGCCTCGAGCTGATGAAGCAGATGCGCCGAACAGCCCTCGGAGAATTAGAGGAAGTTTGGTCGGTCGACCTTGAAACTACTATCTCGAATCTACGAGGAGAGGACGCGAACGGCCGCCCTCTCGCTGACGATGACCCCGCTGCAACCATCCACCAACGCTGGGTCTGGGAACAGACTAACCCTGACGAATACTTGCCAGATCACCTTGAAGTGAACTGCCCTCACTGTGGCAGTCCGTCAGTCGCAGATGAACAGAGCGAGGAAGTCTACCGCACTGAGGTCGAGGACCGCCTGTCAACCTACGATAGGGATGGCAACCCTCGCCCTGGAGTAATCGTCGAGCGCCACCTAATCGATGGCGATGTCGCGATCTTCAACCGACAGCCATCGTTGCACAGAATGTCGATGCTTGTCCACGAAGTCCGTGTAATGGATGGAAAGACGTTCCGCTTCAACCTCGCCGATTGTACTCCATACAACGCTGACTTCGACGGTGACGAGATGAACCTCCACGTCATTCAGTCTGAAGAGGCACGCGCTGAGGCCAAGATCTTGATGCGCGTGCAGGAGCACATCATCACACCTCGATATGGAGGTGCTGTGATTGGTGGAATCCACGACCACATCTCGGGCGCATACTTGCTCACTCATGGCGAGAGAATCATTCCAAAGGTTCTCGCCATGGAGCTTCTAGGTTCAGTCGCCTGGGATGGAGAACTTCCTACAGAAATCACCAGTAAGGATGGAGTTGTCGGATACCTCGGCTCGGATCTTCTGAGTCTTATTGTTCCAGCAGGCTTCAAGCTAGAGTACACAAGCCGAAGCGGCGACCAAGTCAAGGTCACCTCAGGCGGAAGCGTCAGTGGTACTATCGACAAGCGCGGAATCGGTGCAGAAGATGGACGTCTACTCGATGCAGTTGTACAGACTCACGGCACCAATGTCGGTGCAGAGTTCATAAATCGCATGACAAAGATGACCATAGCGATTTGCACTTCGAGTGGTTTTACCACAGGAATCGACGACGAAGATCTACCTGCTGCGGCAAAGAAGGAAATCATAGAAATCAATTCACGCGCAAGCGAAGAGGTCGATGCCGAACTCGAGAAGTTCGGTAAAGATGGTCGTCGCTACGAGGCTCGTCCAGGTCGAACACCAATGGAGACCCTTGAGGAGAACATCCTGCAGATTCTCGATTCTGCCAAGGGCGAGTCGGGTAACATTGCGAAGACATACCTTGGAGACGATAACTCAGCCGTTATTATGGCAACCTCTGGAGCCCGTGGTTCGATGGATAACCTAGCCATGATGGCAGCTACAATCGGTCAACCAAAGGTTCGTGGAAAGCGCCTCGAGCGCGGCTACCAAGATCGTGTTCTCTCTCACTTCCCTCGTGGAGTGAAGGGTTCCGAGGAGAAGGGATTCGTCGCCTCGTCCTTCAAGAAGGGACTAGAGCCTACAGAGTTCTTCATGCTCTCAGTCTCCGGACGTGAGTCGCTTGTCGACACAGCGGTTCGAACCTCAAAGTCAGGTTACATGCAGCGCCGTCTGATTAACGCAATGGATGACCTCAAGGTCGCCAACGACGGAAATGGCTCGGTTCGCAACACTGCTGACCGAATCATCCAATTCGAGTATGGTGAGGATGGAATCGACCCAGCGCGTAGCCGCAAGGGTATGCCATTCGATATCACCAAGGTTCTCGACGACGCTCTCGGGGGTGATGAGTGATGGTAGTCAAGAGTGCAACAAAGAAGAAACTCATGGATCTCGGTATTGCCGAGGAATTCGCACACCGCCTCGCCGATGACCGCAAGTGGGACGACGTCAAGGTGCTGTCCGCTGGAGAGATTGCTCAGTTATGCGCCACCGACTCAGGTATGGCTCAGAACATCAGTGAAGTAATTCAGGGTTCGACCAAGGCTGCTCAGAAGGAGAAAAAAGCAGTGAAAACGATGATTCGCCGACGCGTGGCTTCCCGCCGTCGCAAGAAGAGCGTTCTACCACTACAGGCTTACGACGCCGAGGACAAGATTCGTCAACTTCAGCGCGACTTGGATGTCGAAAATCCAATGTTCATCAGCCTGACCGAAGCAGCCGCTAAGGGCAATATTCGCATTACGCCGAAAACCATCAACGATCTCGTCAACGGTTTGCTTTCTCGCGGAAAGAAGAAACTGACTGCAGCCGAGGCCCGCAAGGTCGTCAAATGCGCCGATGCAGACATGAAATACTCGCGAGTTGACCCGCACGAAGCGGTTGGAATCACTACTGCTCAGTCAATTGGTGAACCTGGAACTCAGATGACGATGCGCACTTTCCATTACGCTGGTGTGGCTACGGTCAACGTCACACAGGGTCTTCCTCGTGTAATCGAAATTGTCGATGCTCGAAAGGTTCCGAAGACGCCCACGATGATGGTCTATCTTGAAGAGAACGACTCAAAGAAGAAGCCTTTGCGCACTGATGAGAAGAAGGTTCAGGCGATTGCTGCTGCCCTCGAAACCACAACAACTCGTGACATTGCTTCAATCGATGTTGACGTAGCCCAACGCCACCTCAATCTCGAACTGAACCGCGCAAACCTGCGCCTGAAGAAAATGACAGGCGCTGAGGTCCGCGACAAGTTGCAGCGCGCTATGAGATTGTTCATCCAAGCCGATAACGATGATCACCCGAAGGTGCTCAAGATTATCCCGGGCGTTACCAAGGAAGAAGATCTTGCCGAATTAGTTAATGATCCACCAACTTACACCGCTCTTCTACAACTCGAAGACAAGGTGAAGAAGTTGCGATTGAAAGGTCTTCCAGACATCGTTCGTGCAAATGTGCAAGGCCCGAACCGCGATACTGGTGAGTACTACATCGCAACTATCGGCTCGAATCTTTCAAAGGTCAGCGAGTTCGCTGGAGTCGACCGTGGTCGAACATACACTAACAATATCAACGAGATTTACGGTTATCTTGGTCTCGAGGCCGCTCGACAGGCAATCATCAACGAGATGCAGGATACTCTGGAAGGCGCTGGACTCGAAGTCGATGTCCGTCACCTCATCACTGTATCAGATGTCATGACCAGTGAGGGCGAAGTCCGAGCTATCGGACGCCACGGAGTCAGTGGAACCAAACACAGTATTCTGGCACGTTCGGCTTTCGAAGTCACAGTCAATCACCTGCTTCGTGCCGGTGTGATAGGCGAGCGCGACCATCTACGTGGTGTCACAGAGAACATCATCGTGGGTCAACCAGTCGCTCTCGGGACCGGAAGCGTAGAACTATTCTACATCCCGGAAGAGGCTGAGGCTTGAAGGAGGAATTCACATGGATTTGGCAAGACAATTGAAGCAAGGAATCAGTACTGGAACTGTCCTTTTCGGACAGCGCCAGACCACCAGTGCGTGTACCAAGGGCGATGCCCGCCTCGTACTGGTTGCAGCCAACTGCCCAGCAGATTACATCTCTAATCTGGCAGCGAGCCACCCCGATGTACCTGTACATCAGGTTACCATGGTAAACCGCCAACTCGGTGCTGCTTGCGCTAAGCCATTCCCGGTCAGTGCACTATGTGTCATCGATCCAGGGCAGTCAGACTTGTTGACACTCAGTTCGAACCTCTGATTGGCGACTTGATACAACCCTCTCTTCGGGGTGGGTGAACACCCTAGCAAGGGTGTCCTTCAAGGTGCAGACGACTACCAGAAGTCATGGATGATACCGTCGGGGATCTGTTGAATCTCCGCGGTGTAAGATTGGTCGAGGCATCCGGAATCACCGAGACCATTGGTTTTCGTTGCCTAGGTATTGCTGAGAGAATCCCTGACCTTGAGGATGAAACCAGCGCCTCAGTCCACGTTTGGCACATTGCTTCTAATTTGCTGCCACTGAGTGTGGCTGAGGCTGAACGCTGGCTCGTAGATGCTCCAAGTGGTCCACATTGGATGCTTAGTGAAAGGGAATTCGAACTGGCTGCAAGTGAATTACTCAATTCTCGATTAAAAATCGAATTGTGGGGTCCTGAAACTCTGAGCCGCTGGATTGGGGAGGCGGTTCTGCGAGGAGATCTGCGGGCGATGATACCAACGATTTCACCTATCATCGAGTTGGAGCAAGAATTGCCCGATCCAAGTAATTCCATTGACAGGGTTGTGCTATCACCAATTGTTGACCTTGATGAATGGCTGATACAGAGAGGGCTGGAATTCGTAGAAGCAAATCCAGTTCTCATCGAGGCGCGGATTTGGAGGGTTGATGGAACATTGGTCAGTCCTAAAGGTGTGAGGGAGAATGGATCTTGGAGCGTTCTTGAGGATCCGTGGGCAGGTCGTTTGGAATTGCATGAAGTGGATGAAGTTTTGAGCAATGCGCCGAAACTCCGTCTGGTCGATGCAAATTCTGATCTTTGGTTCGGTGAGGATGACCTACGGGTAATGCTCGTCGGCATCCTTGAGACTCGCCGTCAGAAACAGGAGGAAGCCAAAGCTGGTAGCGCTGTTCGAAGTACCATGCTGGAACGCTGGACCTTCGATTCATCCGAAGCCGAGTTGGAGATGATTCCTACAGCGATTCCAGCCTGGATAATCGACCACGACCGTGGTCGTGAATTATTACATTCAAGAAATGGTCGAACCTACGAAATTAATTCCGCTGTAGAGCCATAATTTCGTCTGTCGAGAGAGTGTCACCTGACATCAGACGTGTCATCAAGTCAGCGACCTCAACATGCTCGTCCTCACTCGCAACTCCCTTCTCGCGAGCATCGATTGCCTTCAACAGGTCTTGCATTGAGTGTATACACCGTAGAGAGACGATGTAGCGGCTGTGAAGGGAATCTGCTTCTCTCTTGGCACGAGTGACTCCTGATTGGGCAGAATTGGCCTTTTCTCGCAGCCTATCGACCTCTTCAGAGAGTTCCGCCATGAGGTCATGAGCCTCTTGAGCGTGAGATACAGCGCCCTTGACCTTCTTGTGAGCATCTTCTTGCGACTTTTCGGCATCTCGCAATTGAATCTTTAGATCGCGGATGCCACCGTCAGATTTGCTTTCCTTCGCCTCTCGAAATTCCTGAGAAAGGCGCTTCATCTTCATGATGTATTCGCGTTCCTTCTTTCCAAGAAAGCGACCCTGTTCGTAGAGGCGTTCTAGCCGTTCCATTTCTGTTCGGATGCGGCTAGGCGAGCGAGTTTTTTCGACACGATCTCTTTGCACCTTATCCTCACCCTGCTCTGCGATCTTCTCGCGGAAATCTGTTCGAATGACTCTTAGTTCATCGGTGCGCTCGGCTCGAATGTCCTTGAGATCCCGCACTGTCTGATTTGATTCGTCTCGAATCGCTTTTTGATTTTGGACTTCAGTGATGAGTTCCTTGACTTGACGGTTGAGTTCGTTTCTCTCATCGAGGAGAGTGCGAACTTTCGCATTCCACTGATCACGCTCCTCGCGATTGTAGGTAATTTGTTCCTGAACGTCATCGCAGCGAGGTTGCAGGAATCCGCGGATCTCCTGGCTATCCATCTGCATACAATCGCGCTCCTGTGGCTTTGCGTCCGACGTTTTCCATATAAGCGCATAGGAATTCTTCAATTGCCCCTGAAATTGTTCATTCTCTCTTACTCGCCGAGCTACCACGTCGTGGTCCACCTCGGGTCACACCGAGTCTTCGCTTCCCCTTCTTACCGGAACGACTACGCCTTTGCGGTTCATCTTGTGATTCTGTAGTCTCCGACTCACTGGCTATTCCCAACAGGCTGCCTGAGTCGAGTAGGGCGGTTAGTTCGTTGGTGTTTAGAGAACCGCCCGTGCTGGCCCGCTCCTTGACATCAGAGAGTCGAATTGGTGGACCTCGTCCACCAGTGATTTTGAGGTAGGAACGGAGCCGGCCGGCTTCCTTTCGCAGATCCTTTCGCTGCAATTTGATGGAATCGAGTCGCTTGTCGATGCCATTGATTCGCCTGCTCATCTTACGGATCTCTCCTCGAGTCACCTTGTCAGATTCGAGATCGGTGCCTTCAGTGGCGCCGTCTGCGGTAGCTTTCCGCGTCTTTTTTGTTGCGTCGAGTTTTGTGGTGACCTTTCGCAAATCTTCGATTTGAGACACATATCGTGCGTGAGCCACCTCGGCTTCGCGCTTGCGAACGACTGCGGCTTGTAATTCGAAGAAGCGTCGGAATGAATCGAGTTCGCGGTTGAGGGTTGGGACGGTGGTTAGATCGTTATCGATGGTAGTAAGTTTGGTGTGAGTTTCACCCATCCACTCTTCGAGAACGGTTGCTGGAGGTGGAATGGAGATGTTGACCTTGTCGCGGAGATCTCTGTCCTTGTCCGCCTTTTTCTTAATCTCGTGGAAGCGGCGAAGGAGTCCCTTACGCTCTGAATCGGCCTCTTCGATTCCACCGACTGCGGTGCGGAGAGATTTGACGAGGTCAACTTGTGATCGGCGGTCTTGGCGCAGTGAGTTGAACTCATCCTCGAGCGAACGCAATTGCCGGTCGAGGTCGGCTGACTTCTCTTCGATTTCATCATGAGGTAGATCCTCAAGATCGTCAAAGAGCCCCTCGCTCATTCTTCTTCACCTCCATGAGAGGGTGCTTCGGCCTTCTTAGCGGCCGGAGTGGGGGATTCAGGGGCAGATTCTACTACTTTCTTCTCTGAATCTGCCTTAGCGGGATTCTTTGTTTTGTTTGACTTGCCTTTGCGGGGGTTGTTCTTTCCTCGCTTCTGATTATCCGGCTTGATCTTTCGTGCAAAGGTTGAGTCTCCTCCCTCGGCAACTCGCTTCTTTGCGACCAAGAGGTCGGCGAAGCCAAGCCCCAACTCTCCATCGCCGTCCTTCAGACGACGTTCCCAGTGACTGATGGCGTCATCGGACTGAGCAAGGAGTTCCTTTGCTCTGTCTAGTACCCTGCGAATTTCACGAATTTCGGCCTGCATCGTTACCTTCTTTTCATGCAACGGTTGAGCCTTCTCAACCGCCTTAATCATGTCTCGATGGGACTTGTCAGCGGTCTTGAATAGGTGCGACATTTCTCTTCGGGAATCGATGTAATCAACCATTTCTGGGTTCATATCACGCCTTTCCTTCAGCCATTTCTCATTCTGTTCTATGAGTTTCTTACGGCGATCGATCATCTTCTTCTCGGCCTTATGGTCGAGCGCTGAGGTCTGAATGCTATCTTCGATTTCATCCAGTTCCTCAAACAGCTTTTCTTTCTTCCAATCAGGGTCGAGGCTTACCATTCCTCCTGATTCAACTAGTGAGTCTCTGTGTCCACGCACCTTTGGTAGGAGTCCGTGAGCGACCTTTTGTGACGAATCTCGAGTACTCTTCAATTTGGCAACAACATCATTGGCACGCTTGTGATTTTCGACAGCACGAGTCACCTTTGGAGCCAGGTTTTGCTCCTCTGCTTCAAGGGTGCGAATGACCGTAGGCAACTGGTCTTTGAGCAGCCTCCTGCGGTCTAGCAAGGCTTGCGCCAGTTCCTCTGGCGAGACGCGCAGGAGAGCTTCAGCATCCATGTGCAGCCGGCCCAAATTGGAATCGGCCATAAAGGTCACTACGTGACCTTGAAATGGGGTTGGCTTGATACGCTTCACAACACCGAGTCCCAGACGATGAAGCACAGGCTGCGCCTTCGCAACTTGCTTGTGATTTTCGTAGCCCTTCTCGCCGTCACCCTCCTAAGTTCGACTGTCAGCGCTCAAGATCGCTTTACCATCGAGGATTCTTCGGAATGGGATACCGTCCTCATAGATGGCTCAACGAATGTAGCCTCAGGTAACTCCTCGGCCTTTGCCGGAGACCAAATTTACCTGTCGATTGAGGTCGCCAATGACGATACAGCAGCGGGTCATGACGAATGGTCATTCCACATTGTCCTTGACGGAGCGTCCTCTCCCGAACTGAATGGATTTCTTGACGGGTCAGAGGACTCCGTCATGGTGAATGTCTCCTTCGGACCACTCCCCGCCGGCGAAATTCACCTTGTCTTCACAATCGAATCAAGCGGTGAAAGCGAAATAATGGTCCTGCCCGTCGAACCCAACCCCCTCAATCTAACCACAGCAGGTTCGCCAGAAATCGCATTAATCGGTGAACCTGCCCACGTTGGAGATTCCCTAACAGCCTCAATTCTTGTCCACAACCAAGGCAAATCGCCTCAAACAGTCCAACTCGAACTCACCCCTGGAACTGCAGATCCGACACTCGGCCCTGCAATCACCATCAATCCCGGCTCAAGCAGGGAAGTCTCAGCCTCCTTCACCCCCGATATCACTGGACCACTAAATATTGAGTGGCGTGTCCATTCAAACAATGGCGGAGTTGCTAGAGAACTCAATGGAACATCCTCAGTCGAGGTCCTGAATTCGCAAACTATGACCCTCGTCATCGACTCAACGACATGGGACCTAACCGACGGATTGAACTCTGAAATCTCACTCTACCTCTCAGAAGGTCGCTCCCGTGAAGTTAGCGTTGAAGTAGCAATTCTCGACCAAACCATCGAATCAATCATTCAGACATTTTCACTAACACTTGACCCAGGAAGGAGAGAACTAACTCTCACGCTCGGCCATCCTTCTGCTGATTCGCTGATTATTAGAGTCGAGGCGGTCGATTGGACCGCATCGCAGGATTTGGAGGTACAACGAACACTTACTCCTCCAATCCTCGATCTAGATGTTGAATCATCAGGAGTTTCTACCGCCCCACGTACTGGGGAGCAAGTGACTCTTCCGTACGAACTAAGCAATGATGGCAATACACCAACTCTAGTCGGAGAAGTCAGGGTAGTCCGAACCTCCGATGGAATGGTCCTCGACACTAATCCTACATCTGCAGTTGGTCCCGGAGAAAGCCAGTCTGGTCAATTGACAATTGCCTCATGGCCCGATTCCAAAGTGGTCGAAGTGGAGATAATCTGGATGACTAGTGGGCAAATCGAAAGCAGACTCCTTGAGATTGTCTCCTATGCTGATGCTGAGTCAGGGGCTGAGTTGCCATTTGATCTCTCAGCCGCTATTTACGGCGCAATCTCTGGACTTGTTCTAGTGATGTTCATCCTCGTTCTTTACCGAACCGTCTCCGAGAGCGTCGCTGATACCGGAACCTCTCGTTTCAATCGCTTGAGGGAAGCTCGCGGCGAGCGAAAGAAGGCAGCTGCCGCGACGAAGCGTGAGATTCCATGCCCTGAATGCGATCAGCGCCTGAGTATTCCATCGACTCACGCAGGCGCTGTCAAATGTCCTGCTTGTACAGCGAGATTTTCGGTAGATGCAGTCGCGGATGTCACACCAATTCCAACCGCTGGACCATCTTCGGAGATGAGTCAGATGCCTTCACCTCCATCGGCACCAGTCCCCGACCCGACTCCCGAACCACCTCTCAATGCTGTGGCTCGTTCGATGGTCGATTTCCTTTCATGCCCATCTTGTGATCAAACACTCAAGGTTCCTGTTGAACGCCGCCCTGTCAAGGCACGTTGTCCAGCCTGCCGCTCTGAGTTCATCGCGGAGGTTGGGCAGGAATGAGTTCGAATGGTATGGGAAAGGTGGTCTGATGCCCAAACTAAGCGAAATTGAGGAGATGTATCTCAAGTGTATGTTCGAGATGCACACAGATCAACCTGATGCTATTGTCAAGACTTCGATGCTCGCTGAATCGATGGGTGTTAGTGCAGCATCGACGACCGAGATGATTCAGAGATTATCCGGTCGTGAACTTGTGACCTATATTCCTTACAAAGGCTCGAGATTGACTCCAGATGGGTTTGCCCGAGCAGCACAGATCAAGCGCCGGCAATTGCTGCTCGAATTATTACTAACTGATGTCATCGGATTTGAAGGCGATATCCACTCTGCAGCTTGCGAGATGGAACACGCAATTGATTCAGAATTAGAAGAAGCAATCGATCGCCTCCTTGGATATCCGGAAAGGACGCCATCGGGCGAGAGGATTCCTCTAGTCTCACGCCGAGTCGAGCCTGCTGTAAGCGCGCCTTTACTCCCGATAGCAAATATGCCTGAAGGAAGATCAGGAACTATCGAATTCATCGCACTCGAGGGTCAGGATACGCGTACCCTTCAGACCCTCGGCCTAATCGTCGGGCAATCGATTAAACGAAGCTCAGATTCACTGATAATTGATGGATCTCCAGTATCATTTTCAGATTCGTTAGCGACAAGAATCCTCGTCCGAGTGGAGATGTTTTGAATGGAAGATGAAGATATTTCGAACTTCGATGAAGCCCTCTCGGCACTGGCGGAAGAGATTCTCGAGGATATTCCTGAACAAGCCCCTCATCCTCTCGCTACTCCGCCACCGCCACCGCCACTGTCAGCCCCCTCTATTGGCGCGGTCGCGGCAGCAAGAAGCGCTTCAGTCTCCCCAATCGATAGATTACGAGCACAGGAGCGCACTCTTCTCAGAATCGATCGCCTGCTAATCAGTGGGGGAATCCGCTTCGTTCTTTTTCTCCCACTTTTCGTCGTAATCAACTTCGGATTGGCTCATTCGTATAGAAATTCGACACCTGAATGGTGGTTGTTGCATATGCAGGATGTTGCCCCGGTAGAGATGCATCTTGGCATCCATTTCCTCTCGCTTTTCATCCTCGTTGCCGACATTGCACTTCTACTCCTCTTGTTCCGGTTGCTGTCTGTCACACGCACGATATTCCGCTACGAGGCAGAATCATTGACTACGGCGGGATTGACTTTCAAGAGTTCACATGGATATGCTGAGATGAGGGCTACAATCAATGGTTCCCGTCGACAATTAGGGGCGACGATAACCTTCCTTATCCTCGCCGCCTCTTTACTTGGAATTGCTTTGTGGTTAGCTCCGAATGGGGATTTGTCACCGAGATTGGTCGCGCTTTCAACGGGGACTTTACTCGCTGGGCACGGGTCTTTCCTTGTCTCGAATCAATCTCGGTTCAATGCCAGTGAACCTTGGGGGATGTTGAGTGCTTTCTCCCCCCCTATCCATCCGGCTTTGTTACGCCGTCCGTTTTCGGATGTAATCAAGGCACACATTGACCCTCTGTTGACGGTGCGCATCTCGGAGTATCTTCGTACGGTTGAGGCAGAGGTCAAGTCTAGACATTCGATGGCCCAGATACAGGAGACACTGCTACATTTGCTACATCTTCGACGCAGTTCATTGATTGACGAGCAGCAATTCCGCAGTGCTTTGGCAACGATGATTGATTCTAATTCGATAGACCTGCTTTTCGACCACCCGGAACTTGGCCAGGAGACTTGGGATCGATTACTCTCAGGTGCGATGGTAGACTGCGCCCCTTTCTTCCGTTTGCACGATCGCTTGCATATGCGTCAGCAGACGGGGCGAACTGGTGTGGTTTGGTTCGATGTCGATATGGAGAATCTTGTCGTTGGTCCGGCGAATCTCTTCGCGTTCATTTTGAACCAATCTGACGAGGTGCAAGATCTGATTTTACGTGTACAGACTCCAGATTTCCGGCCGAATGAGTGCGAATATCGATTACGCGTAGAGCCTCATCAGGCACTAGAATTCGATGGGCTTGAGCTGCCTAAACTAACTCAAACCCTACCTCGATTACTCGCCTCAACCAGAATAATTTGGCAGAGTTTACTTCCCGCTGGTACAGGCGAATCCACAGTGACAGTCCGCCTCGAAGATCCCGATGGAAACCTGATTTCGGGGAGAGTTTTGACAGTACAGATTCGTAATGATCTATTCTCGCGTCTACGTATGACAACCGGTGCGCTATTCATCGTCGGGGCAACGATAGCCATCCTTTCCCCAATTTTGCCGTTTATTGGTTCGGTCCTAGGTCTTTGAGCCATTAGATCAGGAAAATGCCCCACTCAACGTAATTCCTGGCTGTTCGTGGGAACTCGGGTCGCTTATTACCCGGTGATGAAAAGGCGGTCCATTCAAGAGGGAAACCCGCGTCGCCCGGCCGTGTCCGAGGAACCGGTCAATCCAGACGATGACTTGAGGAGTCGTCTTCACGCGATGGAGACCAAGCTGCGACGCATGCGCGAGCAGCGAAATGGACACAACGAAAATGCTCGGAGGGCTGCGGATTCGCGTAACGCGGTTCAGGAACAGGCCAAGAGCCTGCGTGAATCGATAGATGAGATGAAAGAGCAACAAAAGGAAATCCGCGATAGAGCTCGCGTCCACAAAGCCCGCCGCGACGAAATCCAATCTCACATCCGCGAACTCATCGCCAAGAAACGTGGCCGGAGGGACGACCAACGTGGTACGAAATCAGTCGTTATTGAACTGGCTGAAACCGAGGGACAAATCGAGCGTATAGAGCGTAGGTTGGAAACCGATGGAAGTTTGAAACTCGAGGATGAGAACAAACTTCTGAAGGAACTCAAGAAACTCATCGGCAAGAGAAACGAATTGCTACCTGCCGTCAAGGAACATCAAACGATTACAATCGATCTCGGTGATATGGACGAATCTATCTCCCGACTCAAGGCGGAGGCCGACGCTGAGCATCAAGCAATGGTCGATTGTCACAAGGAGGCCGACGATGTTTGGGAGGAAATCAAGCCGATGTTCGAAGAACGCGATTTCGTACGCGCAGAAGGGGATAGACTTCACAATGCATTCGTCGAGGCCCGCAAAGCTGCTGACGAAGTTCATTCGGAGATGAAAGGAATGCTCGATCAGGTCAATGAAATTCGCGATTCACTGAAGGCTGCTCGCGATGAGAGGGAGCAAACCATTCGCGATCACAATCAATCCGTGCGTGACGCATTACGTTCACCTTCTGAAAATGAGGAATTGGCAGGTTCGCTTGAGGAAATGTTCCTCGAAAGCGGTTCGCTGACATTAGGTGGAACTGGTGCTGAGCAGGAAAAAGAGCCGGCGCGCTCAAAGAAGCCACAGAAAGGTAAGCGCCGCCGACTCGGAACAACGCGTGGTCGCGTTTGATTCAAGCAGTTGTTGAGTTAAGTCACCAGCCACGATCTTGCAAGCGGACTTCAAGTGTCTCGATTTCGAGTCCAGGCATTGCTTCACCAATCATAGCGCTGGCCTCGGTGACAACCGCTGGATCTTCGAAATGATGCGTAGCGAGAACAATTGCTTCAGCAGTTTGAACCGGGTCTGAACTTTTGAAGATTCCAGAGCCTACGAAGATGCCATCCATTCCTTGATTCATCATCAAAGCGGCATCGGCTGGAGTAGAGATCCCTCCTGCAGAGAAAGTGACGACGGGAAGGCGTCCGAGCCGTGCAACGTCGTCAAGGACGGAAGCAACTTCGGATCGCAGATCCTCCATGCTACCGAATGGAGTAGTGTTGGGTGAAATATCGAATGCAGATACTCTCTCAATGCGATGAAATCCTTCCATGATCACATCCACCATAGCATCTCTTCCCTCATCGCCAGAGGACTGAGAATGAGTAATTTCGGAGGCCACCAAACGGGCGTGTTGAATAGCGCTGACAACATTACCAGTTCCCGCCTCGCCCTTGGTCCTCATCATCGCAGCTCCCTCTGCGATGCGTCGGACTGCCTCGCCAAGACTCGTACAGCCGCAAACGAATGGGATGTTGAAATCATTCTTGGCGATGTGGAAGAATGGATCAGCCGGAGTCAGAACCTCCGATTCATCAACCATATCGACACCGAGAGTTTCGAGGACCCTCGCTTCCTCATTGTGACCGATTCTGGCCTTTGCCATCACTGGAATCGATGTGGTCTCGATAATTTCCTTGATCAAATCGGGGTGGCTCATTCGAGCCACACCTCCGCTCGAGCGTATATCTGCTGGAACTCGCTCGAGCGCCATTACAGATGTCGCCCCAGCATCCTCTGCGATGTGAGCCTCCTCGGCTGTAACGACATCCATGATGACTCCACCTTCTTGCATCTTGGCAAAGCCACGCTTGAGCAACTCGGTGCCGTGACGCATCTGATTCAGGTCCACTCGCTGAGCCATAGCCGAGCCTCACGGCATCTCCACATCAATCTATGTCTGAGGCCGCTTGGACGCGAGGCTCGTATCAATCTGCGAGGACCGGTGAGTCGCCTGTGGCGATTTCTAGATCGGGGGATTCGTTCTCGTTACGTTCGATCCATTCCATCTCATCATCTGGGACATCGGTGTCAGCGAAGATAGCCTCGACTGGGCATTCAGCGACACATGCTGCACAATCAATACACTCATCAGGGTCGATAACGAGGTAGTTTTCGGCTTCCTTGAATGCCTCGACTGGGCAGACTGCTACACAATCCTGGTACTTGTGGTCAATACATGCGCTGGTCACTACGTGGGTCATCTCATCCCTCATCAAGACGCATGCTACGCATCCATATCAAGGCTCGCACCACCTTTTCGCTCGCACTGGCAGATTGGCTTGAGAGGAGTCTAGTCAGACTACACGATATCGTCGATGAGTTGATTGAGGATTTCAACCGGCTCTTGTCCAGGATAGGATTCAATCTTGAATCGACCTTTTACAGCGAATTTTCGAGTTTTTTCGGTTGCTAAAGAAATTCTACCCTGCACTAATTCATCGATGTCAATCCTCACATGCAGGGTCTTATCCTCGTCGATGAGGTCAGCAATTCCTGCAGAACGTAAATCGCTTAGTGTACCCGCTCCCATGCGTAGGAAGGCCTGTTTCGCGCCTTTCTTTCGGCCGATGCTAGCCTCAATCAAGATCTGAGGTGCGCCATGATGTGATTTTGACCGCTCACGGGATATTTTAGCGCCCTCACCTGCGAGCCATTGCATTGAATCCTCTATCAATGAAAGATCATCCACAGCACTGCAATGCACTCTCCACGAGGCACTGTGTAAACTCATATTCGATTGCACTAGTGTACTGCCCTTGAAGGCGACGCTGCGCCTCTGTCTAAGGTGGACGTTCTGAGGCTTTCATTCATATACTGGAGGTAGGTCGCTCGGCTCGCATACGGGGTAGCCCCCGATAAGAGGTGTCTCTGATGGCAAAAGGCGCAAAGGCAAGGGCAGCGGCACGCAAGCAGAGAGACAAGTGGAAGTCAAAGCGCTGGTTCACGATTCGAGCGCCTCGTAATCCGTGGTCATTCCGAATCATCGGCGAGACTATCGCGGAAGAGTCCGAACAATTGATTGGGCGCACTTTCGATATTATGCAAAACGAACTTGATGGCGACTTTTCGAAGATGCACGTCCAAGTCGTCTTCCGAATCACCGATGTTGTTGGCGGCGATGCTCTCACCGAGTTTTCCGGTCACAATGTCCAGAAGGATCACATTCGCCGTCAGATTCGCCGCTACCGCGGTAAGGTTGACGACACGGTCGACGTTGTTACCGAGGATGGATACTATGTTCGATTCAAGCCGCTATTGATTTCACGTGGTCGCGTAAAGTCGAGTCAGAAGTCAGCAATGCGAGCGAAAGCGCGCGATGCGATTCTCACCATGGGAGCAACATCCACTTGGATTCAACTCCAGAAGGCTGTCCTCGATGGAACTATGGAGACTGCGATTAAGGACGCTGTCTCCACCATCAGTCCAGTCCGAACTGCGATAATCCGTCGTAGCCAACTTCTGCAGAGTGGAGTCACAGGTGAAGACGGACCTACTCTTGACGAGATTCACGCTGAAGAGAAGGCGGCCGCGGCTGCCTCTTCAGTCGAAGTAGACGTTCTTGCTGCGGCCGAAGCATCCGCAGAATTGGCTGAGGTCGATGTGAATACATCTAGTGATGCAGAATCCGACGAAGAATCTTCTGAGGAATCAACAGAAGATACTGTGGTCGAAGAGGTAGTTGAGGAACCTGCAGAAGAAGCCGATGAAGCTCCAGAAGCAGACAACGCCGAATCGCCTGATTACGCTTCGATGACTGTGGCAGAGCTCAAGGGACTCCTGAAGGAGGCCGGTAAGCCGGTCTCTGGAAAGAAGGCAGATCTCATCGCTCGCCTACAAGAGTGAGGTTCCATTGGGCCGTCAAGCCCATGAATGGATACCCGAGGTGGGTTACATGACACGACTCGCTGTACTCAGTGGGACTGGAATGAGCGCTCTTGCTTCCGATATGGTCGCTGATGGCACTGAGTCCTCAGAACTTCGTATTGATTCACAGTGGGGCCAGGTTCCAGCAATCTTAGTTGATACTGGTGATGGAGAGGTACTTTTCATCGATCGTCACCATCGAGATGATGAATCGAGAACCCCTCCACACGAGATTGAATATCGAGCGAATGTCCACGCAGCTGCCTCCTTCCGCCCCGACCTCATTCTCAGCATCAATTCAGTAGGGACAATGCGTGAGGATCTACCACCTGGAATGATTGGGGTTGCTTCGGATGTTCTCGATCTTGCGGTACGACCGTGGACTTTTCACGACGATGATGCAATTCACGCAGATCGAACGTCGATTTTTGATGAAAAGGGCTGTGAAATTTGTTTGGAAGCGTTGACTGCAGGACAGGGAAAAACTCCTGAGTTAGTCGTTGCTCAGTGCGTCGGCCCACAATTTGAATCTCCTGCTGAGATTGATGGATTGGTTAGGCTCGGCGCAGATGTTGTTGGAATGACACTCGGTCCTGAGAG
>JAQXEV010000005.1 GCA_029250665.1 Candidatus Thalassarchaeaceae archaeon
TTTGAAAATGGAACGAAAAGCAGCAACCAGCTGATCGCAAATAATGCTAGAGCCACATTCTGGTCGTCAGGGGTATTACCTGGAAAAACCAGAGGTGCGAGCGATGCAAGGAGGAAAAAAGGCGCCCAAGCCGTTGTGTAGAGAATCATTGGGCCGAGCGGCTGCAAACGTTGTCGCATCCAACCTCGTCCACCTTCACGGTGGCTAGTAACGCTCCAAGACTCCGGCGGATTGACTTCCCCAACAAGTGACTCAGGGACTGATTCACTGGCCGGGTACCAGCGTTCATCTCCTGCCAGCCAGTCGGAGTCGCGAGCGGCCTGCATCGTGCTCGCGTTGGGCCGCTCGTATTTGGTTCGCGCCGATACTCGGGGTTTCGTACGCTCATTCATCGTCGAATGGATGTTTGAGGACGAGGGAACGCGCCGCGAGGACTTCGTCGACACGGCGCACATCAGTTGTGTGCGGCGCGGTGGTCACGAGTTCTGGATCTTCGCCGAGTATCTTGAGGAAATCTTCGGCGAATTTGTCGAGAACTTCCTTCGATTCAGTCTCGGTAGGCTCGATCATCAAACACTCAGGGACAATCATCGGGAAGTAGAGTGTAGGTGACATGTATCCATAGTCTAGCAGGCGTTTAGCGACGTCTTTGCCTGTGACTCCGACCGCTTCCTTGAGCGGGCTCATCGAGAGTGTGAATTCGTGCTTGACGACTTTCGCTGGAGCACCGTCGAGCGGCATTGCGTGGACGCCTTCAGCACCTTGCATAATACGATGGCGAAGGTAATTTGCGTTGAGAACAGCGTGTTCGCTCATGCGCTCTAATTCGTGCCCGTAGCGGCGATAGAATGCCCATGCCCTGACCACTGCTCCAGAATTTCCGTGCCACTGCTGGACCTTCCCAATGGTGTTCTTCGGGGTGCGCCAGAAATATCGGTATCCATCGCCGGTTGCACCTCCATCGTCAGCGTCCTCACGATCGGCGAGTGGGGCTGGTAGGTATTCTGCTAGGTGTGACTTGACTCCGATTGGGCCACTGCCAGGCCCGCCCCCTCCGTGGGGCTGGCTGAAGGTCTTGTGGAGATTGTAGTGGACTGCGTCGAAGCCCATTATGCCGGGGTCGGTTTTCCCGAGAATAGCGTTGAAGTTGGCTCCGTCGTAATACATTTGGCCACCAGCTGAATGAACGATTTCTGCGGCCTCTGCGATTTCTGGTTCGAATACGCCGAGAGTGCTAGGATTGGTTACCATCATCGCAGCCGTATCCTCTCCAACTGCAGCGCGCAACGCCTCTAAGTTGAGGCGACCATCTTCACCGCTTGGGATCTCAACGATTTCGTAGCCGCACATTGCTGCTGAAGCGGGGTTCGTGCCATGTGCGGAATCAGGGACGATTACCTTGTCTCGTTGTCCCTGCCCATTTTCGCGATGATATTCCTGAATGCATCTCATCGCGGCGAATTCACCTTGTGCGCCGGCAACCGGTTGCAGTGTGACTTGATCCATGCCGGAGCAAATCTCGAGCATCTCCTGCATCTCGTAGAAAATCGAGAGTAGCCCCTGAATCTGATGCTCGGGCTGAAGCGGGTGTATGCGGTCGATACCGGGGAGTTGG
>JAQXEV010000058.1 GCA_029250665.1 Candidatus Thalassarchaeaceae archaeon
CTCGAGAGAGTTGGAATCCCTGAGCAGGCCTACAAGTATCCTAGCGGGCTTTCGGGCGGTCAACAGCAGCGTGTGGCAATTGCCCGTGCTTTGGCGATGGATCCGAAGATAATGCTCTTCGATGAACCTACGAGTGCTCTAGACCCAGAGATGATCAAGGAAGTTCTTGACGTGATGATTGATCTCGCAAAGCGAGATATTACGATGATTGTCGTGACCCACGAAATGGGCTTCGCGAAGGAGGTAGCAGACCGTTGCATCCTCTTTGACGAGGGCCATCTCATTGAGGAAGCACCTCCAGATGAGTTCTTCTCAAATCCAAAGCACGAAAGAACCAAGCTATTCCTAGAGCAAATTCTTTGATCTCGGTGCTGGGGAAATCACGATAACCTCCTCCTCTCAAGCCGTAATATGCTTGAGGTGGTGGCAGAGTACCTTGACCTTGTTGAGGATGCCGGAATTCTCGCACAACTTGGCGTAGGCCTAGGCGCCAGCATCCTTGCAACCTTCATCTTCCGCGCGATAATCAACGGACCAGTCCTTCGCCAGATTGAGAAGAGTGAGAATCTCTATGATGATCGCGTTTTCGTTCTCGCCACACCTCTGTTGAATGTCGGTGTCTTGCTTACTGGAATTTGGATAACATTCCAATGGTCCTACGAAGCGGATTCATTCTACCGGTCAGCCTTCGCCGGTGGTTCGATAGCCATCCTCCTAGTCATGCTCGCCCAATTCATGACCTCCCTCGTCGATGAATTCCTCCCTCCAATTTTCCAAGAGATCGATGACAGAACTCATCTCGACCTTTCGACGATGCAAACAATTTCGGTCAGCGCCGCTAAGGTCATCGCTTGGCTCGCAGCAATCCTCCTCGCGCTCGACCAGATGAACATTGACATCACACCGATTCTTGCCTCTGCCACTATCCTAACTCTCGTTGTTGGCCTCGCCTTACAAGAGACCGCAGGCAATCTAGTATCAGGGATGTTGATGCTCATCGATAAGCCATTCGCGAAGGGAGACAAGGTAATCGTCAAGGGCGTCAAAGGCAAAGTTGTCGATGTAGGAATCATGACCACCAAGATCCGCACTGGCAATGAGCGAATGGTAATTATTCCCAACACCTCACTATCCGGTCAACTCGTCGAAAATTACGCTCAAGGGAGCTCGCTAGAAAATCCAGACTCGATGAACTTGAGATTCCGCATGAACACGACCCTCGATCAGGACCCCGAGTTGGTAAAGAAAATCATGAAGAAGGCTCTCGATGATTGTGAATACACTGTTGACTACCACAAAACCGAGGTGTTGCTCTATGATATCACAGAGACAGCCCTAGTTTACCGCCTCGATTGCTGGGTCTCTGATTACAATAAGGAGCGTAAGGCCAAGGATTGGATCCTCATCGAGATTCTCAAGCAATTCGAGTCGCAAGGAGTCTCAATTCCATTCCCTCACTTGACGGTCAAGCGTGAGGAATGAATCGCCTCTTCAGCGGTGAAGTTCTTCGATTATATTCCTCAACTCATCACTCAGAGTTACAGATTCCCCTCGCTCGAAATCATACAATACAATCGTGCACTCTCCACTTGCACACAAATCCCCTGCACCATCATGAACGATGTTCTCCAACTTGAAACTAGAATTGCCGATACTCGCAACTCTAGTCGCAACCGTGACTGTATCTGGATAATGAATCGGCTTGTGATAATTGACGCTAAGATTGGCTAGAATTGGACCGTGTGTTTTCGAACCCCCAGTTCGTAAGTCTACCATCTGGAAAAGATCGACGCGAACTGTTTCCATCCACCTAAGGTGTCGGGTATTATTCACATGACCGAGGGCATCCATATCGCCCCAATGAACCACGAATTCGCGCACGACGGGAAAGCCTTCCATGAACTATCGAGAACCGCGAGTGAATATGGATTTCACCCAAAGGTGGAAGATGCAGAATTCACTAATCAAGCCAGTGTTTCACTCGTTCTAGCATGGTGCTTCGGAACGTCAACAATTGCAATTTTGGCCCATTGATATCTACAGTCAAAGTCGAACCACGCGTAAAATGAGTCTCGTCCCAACCATCGCTGACCACGTAACCTCTGTGCATATCGCTAGTCAGTACAGTCGGCTCCGTAGTCCATTCCCAGTAGGAGCCGTCATCACGGCGCTCAGCCCGGGGCAAATCACGCGCGACGTACAGATAATGATCATCAATTTCAGTCGAGGGAAAGGTCGTCCCCTCGATATTCGCGACATTCCTGAACCAAGCACCCTGTCCAAGGAATGTCGAAAACAAACATCCTGAGGAATATTGCTTGCAGTCGACTCCTTCGCCTCGTTGCAACCTATATTTCGAAGGCTGATATTGATGCGTATTTGCAACCAGCAAATCGTTGAGCGCGGGGTCACATCGAATTTTATTTCCACTCGTCGTCACAATCTCAGCCTGTAAGCGTGGTAAATGGTTGATAATTGCCTCACCGGCGATTGCGGCGCGGATGTCCGCGCCGAAGCTACTAGGGTCACTTCCCATGTAGAATCCGTACGAACCCTCAGAGTCCTGCGAGCGAGGGTGTGAATTGACTCCCATGACTGGAGTTTCAGAGTCAACCGAGTGAGCAATCGAAGTTAGCGTTCCATCTCCACCCAATACGACAACTAATTCCCGGCCAATGAAATCAGCCCGACGAACCGTCTCTCGAGCGGAGTAATCGACACGCAAATCGCTCTCAGCAACAAGTGCATCCAATTCTGACCGAATGGCATCGAGGGCTTGATCGTGCACCTCCTCGAAGTTCTTTTTGTAGACGACGAGCACATCCTGAATCACGATTCTACCCTCCTTTCTCATCAATCGCGTCAAGCCTGTTCCATATAGGAGCGACGCAGGCGCCGAGAGCGCCTGAGTCGCTCACAAAAGCAGTATTTTTGGCCGACACCTGAAGCATAGTCTCATCAGCGAACGGTGTCGCCATCGAAACTGATGAGGGCGGCGCTATTGGGGTTAATTCTGCTTGCGCCGGCGCTCGCAGGTTGCCTCGAAGTTCCCATCGAAACCTGCGAGGGAACCGAGTGCTTCCCTTTCGACAATGATGTCCTGAATGAACTCCTTTCTAATCCGGAAGCACTCGATGTGATGCTTCTCACTGCCAATCAAGAACGACTTCGCGTCGAATCTTCGACGACTTATGTGACTGAGACGCAACAAGGCGAGATACACTGGAGCGTCTCAAAGGACGATGACGCTAATCTGCGTTCCATAGCACTGAGATTCATCCTAGGAACGACCTCTATCGACACTGAAGTCATCGAAGGCACCGATACGACGAACATCAGACTCGGAAACGTCTGGTACGAAGGCCGCGATGCCGTCCCTGAATACAAAGATCCATTCTTCGACATCGCGCAGCAAGCCACTGAGAATCCCGACGGCCTTTGGCCATCCTTTGGCTTCGATACTACCGAGATTGCTGATCTCGACTGGACCATCACTCACGATCTCGAATCACTTGAACAGATTGCCAGCGCAAGAAACGCCACCCATAGCATCATTCTCGTGCTCAAGGGAATGCCACCACAAATCGTTGGAATCGAATTGTATGGTGATGACGACTCCGCCTTCGTCATGACAATCGAAACCGGAGATGGAGTCATTCTCGAATTGCAGGAAGATCTCCCCCGCTCGCCCATCGAATTCACCGTCTCCGAACCATTCGTATTAGCCGACGGAGTCACAGTTTGGGGTGGCGGAGTTCCGGCTGGATTCACCTCCGAAGCTGACCCCAGTGAGTTAGAGTTCCACGGGGTCATCACGGCCAACAACGGAGAGGAAACGACCTCGCTGGCCATGATGAATTTCGCCGATCAAACAACCAACATCTCGGATGATTCTGGCGCTTGGTGGGCATTCACTTGGTTGGATTACGATTCAGACACTTGGTTCTCGAGTGGCGACCTCTACGAAATTCGCACCAATTCAACAGCAGAGGTCGAAGTCAGAATCTTCGACCTTTGGGCCAACTCCTGGACTGGAGATAGAGGGCTACCTAACGAGTAATTCTGTAATTCTCCGTCTAAGGGTTGAAGGCAGACGGAGTAATTCTTACCCCCGATGTCCGAGTTCTCGGAAGACGAACCCCTCGAAGAAAGATTACGCAAATTGATGCGCCGCATCGACGATCTCTCTCATGAGGCATCGGCGGTAGCGTCTGACAAATTCAGCAGTGTATCAGCGGATTTCTCCGGCCGAATGGAAGAGATGGGTGAGAATCTCAAACAGCGTCATGAGGGGCTTCGAGAGAGAGCTACAGAGAGGCGGGCAGAGAAGAAGCGAGTGGTGCGCGACACCGCCCCACCTGTTGTCGATGCGACCGGAGGAATCGAGCGATCCAAGGTGGTTGAGCCAATTCCTACTGGATTGATGGTTTATTCAGAACCGAAACCAGGTCTAATGAGTAAAATCTCCACGGCATTCTTCAACCATTTGCAATACACCTTCCCTGCAATCATAATGTTTAGTTCAGTCATCTGGATTGGCTATTATGCCGAGGCCACCATCGTGGGAAGAGTCCTCGAATCATTCAGTGATGTGTCTGGCATATCGAAGTCAGCAATCTCTCTACTCTTCTTCTGGGGCTGGCTTCCTGGAGTAATTCTGACATTTCCATTATTCTCTGGTTCCGAGGCGCAATTGACAGGTATCCTCGACCTTGTCTCATTGATGCTTCTTCTCGGTTCAATTGGATTCATTTATCGAATTCGGTTATCTCCCGCATTAGTAATCACTGCGCTCGGAATCGCTCTTGTTGGGCGCATTGCGATTCCGTTACAAGAAGGTGCGATTTTAGCAGATCTCGCTATCCTTGAATTGGTAACGATTTTGTTGTTCACGATTTTATTCGGATTTCTCTTGACGTTGCCCATTTTCGCCAAAAAGAAGTCCTCAAATGATGAAATCGGACTGCAAATTGACCATGAAATTCTGACCTCGGACTCTGATTATGAGAGCGAAGCCTCAAAGCAGGCGATGGAATTCTTGTGGTACGATTCGGATATGTCTGACCCCACTGAGACACTACCAAGACCAAAGAGGCCACGCGGAAGATCGGAGTATGAAATGTATGAATGGGTACTGTTACTCGTCAATTTGGTCTTGTGGCCAATCTCAATCATTTCGACTATGGTAGTTGGTGCAAATACCGAATTCATGGGCATGGGCCCGTTCAATTTCGATGAGAATTGGCTGCTACTAATCGGTGCGTGGGCTCCAACTGCCTTCTTCTTCTATCTGCTATTTCGAATGGACGCCGCGGCGCGCGACGGTCAGACCTACCACATGGAGAAGGTCGGATATCAGGAAGCTATGACTCGATACACCGAGGCAAAGAATGCCTATCTTGAGCTATTGACGCTACAAGCCGAGGTACGCAAGCAAGAAATCATTGATGAAAATCCAAGCCTCAATCTCGGCTCACTCCCACGTTCAACCGAATAATCTGGACTTAGCACAAACCATTCCTCCGTGGACTGGGCAACATCCTTTCCGTAGGTGAGGTTGAAGCGCCGTCCATTCACAGGTCAATGCATGGGAGACGTGTCACACCCTCTAATGCGCTTGTTGACGCATCTGAGGGAATTTCGAGGCCGAGTCTGGCTGGCTTCGTTCTGCTCGGTGATGAACAAATTCTGGGATCTCGCACCACCGATTCTTATTGGAATGGCAATTGATGTCGTCGCCTACAAAGAAGATTCTATGTTAGCGAGTCTGGGTTATCCAGACCCGTATCACCAATTCTATATTCTCGTAGCTTTGACTGTGATAATCTGGATTCTCGAATCTGTATTCGAATATTGGTATGGGGTGTTATGGCGCAATCTAGCGCAGAGTGCTCAACATGAGTTGCGTATGGATGCCTATTCACACATTCAGAATCTTGAGATGCAGTGGTTTTCCGAGCAAACGACTGGTGGACTGATGTCCATCATGAACGATGATGTCAATCAGTTGGAACGTTTTCTCGATCAGGGTGCTAATGACTTACTTCAGGTCGCTACGACAGTGATTGTTGTTGGTGCGGTCATGTTCCTACTGGCACCTGAGGTTGCAATCCTCGCGGTGCTTCCAATTCCAGTGATAGTTGCTGGCTCGTTCATGTTTCAGCGTAGAATCGGTGTCCGTTACGCCAAGGTACGCAAGGAGGTTGGCGACCTCAATGCTCTGTTGAATAACAATCTCAGCGGTATTACGACAATCAAGTCGTTCACCGCTGAGGAATTGGAAATCGAGCGCGTAGGCATAGCTTCGCGTTCGTACCGAGATGCAAATCGAGAGGCGATTCGCCTATCGGCATCGTTCGTCCCGTTAATTCGAATGGCGATTCTCTTTGCCTTCACAGCAAATATGCTGGTTGGTGGCTGGTTGGCTCTTGAAGGCGAATTATCGGTCGGTGCTTACTCTGTCATCGTTTTCATTACCCAGCGCTTGCTTTGGCCTCTGACTCGGCTCGGTCAGACATTCGACCTCTATCAGCGAGCCATGGCATCGACTTCGAGGGTGCTCGACTTGCTTGACACTCCAATCGGCCTGGTCGAAGGAGAGGTCGAACTCAATGGCACCAAGGGTGCGATTTCATTCGATTCAATCGACTTCTCCTACCCTGAGCGAGAGACCGTACTCTCCGGAATCTCGCTCGACATAGCAGCCGGTGAAACCGTGGGGTTAGTTGGCTCCACAGGCTCAGGCAAGACCACTCTCGTCAGCCTGCTGCTTCGCTTTCACGACCCAATCGAAGGCACGGTAACCCTCGACGCCCATGATGTGCGCGACCTTCGCCTCAACTCGCTTCGCGGCTCGATAGCACTCGTATCTCAGAATACAACCCTATTCCCAGGTAGCGTGAGAGACAACATCCTCTACGGAAGGCCAGACGCTGACGAGGAGGAGATCCACGAAGCGGCTCGAATAGCCGAAGCGACCACCTTCATCGATGAGCTTCCGAAGGGCTGGGATACCGATATCGGTGAGGATGGCCACAGACTATCTGGTGGCCAACGCCAACGTCTTGCGATTGCTAGGGCCGTCCTCAAAGACGCCCCTATCCTCGTTCTCGATGAAGCAACAAGCAATGTCGACAACGAGACCGAGGCCTCCCTGCAACGTTCATTCGACCGAATTTCGGCAAACAGGACGACGATTATCATCGCCCACCGACTCTCAACAGTGCGAAATGCTGACAAAATCGCCGTCCTTGAATCAGGCAAAATCACTGAGCAAGGCACGCACGAGGAACTCGTAGAGGCCGATGGGCTGTACGCGCGCCTTTGGTCGGTACAAACTGGCTCGGCCTCCTCCACAAATTGAATCGTCTCGTAGCAATTAGCACATCACCACACAACCTGAACGCCGGCAAAGGATTGATGGAGGACCTCTTGCACGGTCTAACCGATGGCGAGAGTAGATTCCCTCATATTTTTCCTGATTGGCTTCGCTCAATTACTGCTCGCCGGACAGATGGGTGGAGACCCTCTGCTCAACATTCTTTCTCTATTCTTACAAGGCACTGGGGGGAGCACGTTAGTTCTAGGGCTCTATTTTTTGCTTTTCGTCGCGAGACATCAGAAAGATTTCGAGGAATCTTATTCCAAAATCGAAAAAAGCACTTTGATGCGAAACGACCAAACCGGTCAATTGGAACTCAAGGATACAACACCTATTTCGAATAAATTACTCTGGTATGCCGGTCCGGTTGGGCTTACATTGTTCAGTGCCTTAGTCTGGATATCCAGTTGAGGTGAGGGCACTGTCAAAGAAACATGATCTATCCGATCGTGTTGATGAAATAATCAACAATCCCGCTTACGATATGCTCGGTGGATACCAGATTTTCATCAGACGAATGGCAATACCAACTTTTCTCCTCATCTTTGCTTTGATGGTGTGGTCAATTACCGAGCATAAATTTCTGACCGCCATTCTGACCGGTCTTGCGATCGGTCCTGCTTTCAATCTTGATCGAGCTTTCGCCGAGTGGTTACGACGACGATAATCAATTCACTCTCTTTGGCGTCGGCGAAGGACTGATAGCATCCGCCCATCGTGAATAAATTGATGGTCAGCCTAAGCGACTTCGATTTGATTGCGTTGGTATTCGGAGAAACTACCTCTACATTGGAGTTGATTTTCTCTGCTTCGGCCCTAATTGGAGGAGTTCTTTTCCTTCTTTGGTTCATACTACTGCTGCTTGGAGGAGTCGCTGAAGGGGTCTTCGAGGGTCTATTTGGACTCGAGATGGATGTGATGAGTTCAGACGGCTCATTTGACGCGATGACCTTCCAAGGCGTCATGGCTTTCATGATGTTCTTCGGACTTGCCGGCCTTTACACAATGAATTCGGATGGCAGCGATTCTCTCGCCATTGCCGCCGGCGGTATTGCCGGCGGTGCCTCGATGTACGGCACAGGCAAAATCTTCCAGGTCTTTTTCGCCCTTGAAGCGAGTGGAAACGTTGAGATGTCAGAAGCTATCGGTGTCCGAGGATCGGTTTACTTGCGCATACCTGAGGATGGTATTGGTCAGGTTCAAATCGAGTTAGGAGGGGCCCTGAAGACCTACAATGCCAAATCAGAGGATGGTCAGGGAATCGCAACCGGTGATTTCATCGAGGTGGTTGACACTATCACATCCACCCTTGTAGTCAAGCGCGTTTGAGTCAAATAACGCTTAGAGAACTAGGACTGTGCCGGCACAGCCTTAATCAGTCAGCAACGTTTGTCGCGGGTTGGTAGTTCCTATGGCTGAAGATTCTAGCGCAGGTGTTTTTCTTACGATAATGATGTTCGCGACCTTACTGTTTTTGGTCGCAATTGTGATATTCTTTGCACAGAGATACAAGCGCTGTCCTCCGGACAAGGTCATGGTTGTTTACGGTCGTACCGACAAGGGCAAAGCAAGTCGAACGATACATGGAGGTGCTGCACTTGTATGGCCGTTAATACAAGATTACGCCTTCCTTTCATTGAATCCAATTACCATCAACATTGATCTTCAAAACGCTCTTTCTCTGCAGAATATTCGAATTAACGTTCCTTCGACTTTCACCATCGGTGTCTCGACGGAGTCGCACATCATGGCTAATGCAGCCGAGCGTTTGCTCGGCCTCAAGCAGCCTGAGATTGAAGAGATGGCAAAGGAGATTATCTTCGGTCAACTACGTCTAACTGTTGCTTCACTCACAATCGAGCAAATCAACCAAGACCGAGATTCTTTCCTTGATTTAACTAGGACAAACGTCGACACAGAATTGCAAAAGATTGGTCTCTATCTGATCAACGTTAACCTAGTTGATATTACAGACGAGTCTGACTATATCGAGAGCATTGGAAAGAAGGCTGCAGCAACTGCAGTCGAGAATGCTCGAGTCGATGTAGCTATTGCTGAAAGAGACGGTGCCGTTGGTGCCGCTAAGGCAGACAGGGCACGAGAGATCGAGGTTGCAGAGAACCTTGCTGAGGCCGAGAAGGGTCGCAAGACCGCCGAAGCCGACCAGCGTGTTTACGTCGGTCAGCAAGAAGCTCTCGCTATCTCTGGTGAGAACGCAGCAAAGGCCGAGGTGGCTCAATCCGATGCTGACCTCGCTGAGGCCGAGGCCGCTGCCAAGCAGCGTGCCGATGTTGCGACAGCGCAATCGCAGGCAGCGATTGAGCGAGCTCGCTACACCGAAGAGGAGGAGCGATTGCGCGCCAGCGACATCGTTCGCGAACAAATTCAGAAGCAGCAAATCGAAATTGCAGCCGAAGCCGAGGCCGAGCGTCAACGACGTGTCGCCGGTGGTGAAGCAGACGCAATTCTGGCAATCTATGAGGCTGAAGCGGCTGGTGTCAAGCAAGTCCTCGAAGCGAAGGCAAAGGGTTACGAGGGATTGGTTTCTAGCACCGGAGGCGATGCCAAGGCTGCCGCAACTCTGCTTATGGTCGAGAAGCTTGACCAGATGGTTGCAGCTCAGGTCGAAGCAATTCGTAACCTCAAGATAGACAGCATCACTGTATGGGATTCAGGCGGCGATGGAGATGGCAGTTCGACTTCGAACTTCATCTCTAATCTCGTGAAGTCTCTACCTCCACTGCACGATATCGCATCGAACGCAGGTGTAGATCTACCCGAATACCTCGGTTCGATGTCAAACGATGAATGAGGCCACTG
>JAQXEV010000052.1 GCA_029250665.1 Candidatus Thalassarchaeaceae archaeon
CTACATTTTTCAGAAAGCCGGTGTGCCTGACAACACTTGATATCCAACACTTCATTGAGTGTTCCTAACACCATCCGGTGCTACGCACCGTATCCCGAACCGTCAAGAATCGCCACCCACCCTCGCAACCCATGGTAGTGCAGGTCGCCCTCGATCCAGATGTCCGCGACAACCTACTCACTGAGTGTACAGGCCTTTCAGGCCTGGTCCATTGGCTCGACACCATCGATCGCCGCCCAGGGCTGGCAGAACTCGATGGACACCTGAGCGGCCTCGAAGTCAATGTCGCTGCTCTCAAGGATTGCATCGGCTACGCCGATGATGGTTACCAGCGCAATCTCATCAAAAAAACCGAGTTCTACGAACTCGTCGCCATCTGCTGGACTCCAGGTCAAGAAACTCCCATCCACGATCACGTCGGCTCAGACTGCGCCTTCCTCATCGCAGAAGGCGTCTCTACCGAGACGATCTACGAGCTGAATGATGAGGGTCTTGCGGTGCCCACGGAGGTCAGAACATATCAGGCCGGAGAAGTCTGTGCGGCAGAAGAACCCGACATTCACCGTGTTTCAAATGATACGAATGGCGAACTCATAAATGTCCACGTCTACACTCCCCCTCTGCACGCTTACAACATTTACATGCCTGCTTCCGAATCGACTGCGTAGCAGTCGCGAAATAATTGAAATCGAATGCGCGGTCGACGCTGTATTTTCTCAGCAATCGACACCAGCGTCGAGTTTGTACTCCTCGTAGACTTCGCGGAAGAGTTGCATATCTGACTCAAAAGTCTCGGGTAACAACGGTCCGAATGAGAATCGGAAGAATCGAGTGTAAGGCGATTGGTAACTTGGGTCCTTCGAATGAGGGCGAGCCATATCGCAATCCGAGGCGCAAAGAATTGCAGCACCTCGCTTGAACAACCGCTCGTTGAGCTCCGCGCTGGTCATCTCTTCTGGTAATTCGAGCCAGTGGTAGAACCCACCATTGCCGGTAAAGACACCCAAGCCCATCTCCTCAAACGCCTTGCCGTAACGCTCTCGCTGCCAGTTGTAGTGCCCTTCGATCGCCTTCCGAGCCTTCTTGACACGCTCTGGTTCGAGTAATTTGACCGCATAATGTTGTGATGGGTGACTGACACCACCCATTCCAAAACTCGAGTAATTCGCCATTGTCTCGATATTGGTCTTGCTTGCGACGATCCATCCGATACGAATTCCGGGAGATTGTAGACCCTTCGTGCAGGCCCCAGCGATGAACACATTGCTATTGTCCAAGTCCTGCACGAACTCGATTCCACTGACTGAAGGTGAGTGGAACATTTCGTAGGCTTCATCGAGCAATATGCCGTTTCCGGGTTGCTCGGCTATGGCGATTAATTCCTTCAATTCCTCACCCGACCGCGTCTGGCCAGATGGGTTTTGAGGGTTGGAAATTACAGGCATCAGAGCGGTTCCATCAGCAACGCCAGCGCGGTCGAAATATTCTGTATTATTCGGGTGGAAATTATTCTCCTTGCTGAAAGTAACGATGTCGTATTCGGTATTAGTTTGAGTTAGAATATCGAGGTAAGCCGGCCATTCGATATTTCCAATCTTGACCTTTACATGCTCCTTTAGGAAAGCCATCACGGTGTAAATTCCTGGCCGCCCGCCCGCGAAGATCATCACATTCTCGGGCGTGATTGTAGAGCCGTAGCGCGAGTTGTAGAACTCAACAACCGCCTCACGCAAACTTGGATGGCCCCATGCCTTCGGGTAGAAGCGATCCTCCCAAGTCACCTCTACGCTAGTAGGCAACTCCGGCCCCCCGAATTTATCCAAAGGAGTCGTCAAAGGGAAGCCTTGTGACCAAGGGTGAGTGCCTTCAGTCCCCATGAAACTGCCGAATGAGTCGGCGAAGGCGTAGAGAGTCTCGTAGATTCCCATTGGTGGGCAATTATCCGAAAGGAAGGATTCGAATTGGTCTGATTTTGACTCATCCTCGCCTCCAGATTCGCCTGCCATGGCTCACCGTTCAGCCTACGATACATCATCATGTTCCTATCAATCGGTGCAGAATACATCATGGAGTAAGAATTAAACCACTTCTGAATTAGTGTGGAAAACGTGTTCTTCCACCTCAGAACCCGTGACCTCGTTGCATTCGCTCTGGTCCTTCTCATGTTGGGAATGAGCGCTTCTTTCGGAATCGCCCCAGAGGATGATCGGAAATCTACCTCTTTGGAAGATGAAACGCCACTCCTTCTGACCCACTCAACAATCACCGAAATCGGCTTCTCCGCCGACTCGATTTACACAAACACAACAATCGCCGCGGGCACTTACAACGGCTGTGCAATTCTTGAGAATCAAAGCATGGTTTGCTGGGGTGACAATGAGTATGGTCAACTCGGCGATGGGACTACTGACGGTTCGGCGGTGCCGATTTACGTCAACGTTGCCGCTAACGAAATTCCTGTCGAGGTCACGGTTGGACAAGTCACAGCCTGTGCCTTGATGGAATCGGGGAACATCTACTGCTGGGGCTCAGGTTACTATGGTAAGATGGGTAACGGTGAGCCTTGGAGCGATGATTATGTGAATACAGAGATGCGTCAAGTATTGCTTCCTGAAGGTCAAGGCGGTCAAACTGTCTCGATTTCCAGCGGCCACATCTGCACTATCCTCGACAACGGTGACGTCTACTGTTGGGGTCGAGGCAACTACGGTCAACTCGGATATGGCGGCACATCAAATCGCAATATTCCCGTGAAGGTAAATTTGCCTGGGCAGCGAAGTGCGATTGCGATTTCGACCGGGACCTACATGACTTGTGCTATCACAACCGATGGAATGGGCTACTGTTGGGGCGAAAATGACGAGGGGCAACTCGGGAATGGCACTACAAGTACGAGGAAGACGACACCCGTCGAGGTCCTCTTTCCATCTGGATACACCCCTGTTTCTATCTCGGCTGGCGATGACTTCTCCTGTGCTTTGATGGATAATCGCAAGGTGATGTGCTGGGGTGAGAATAACGATGGTCGCTTGGGTCAAGGTCCTTTGGCAACCGATGATGAAACAACGCCTGTTTGGGTGATTATGGAGGATAGCGAGACGGCTCATTTCCTTGATATCGGAACAAAATCTGCTTGCATGATTCTGGATTCAGGGGAAACCAAGTGCTGGGGTACAAATGAGGAGGGCCAAATAGGCCAGGGAGGCACCGATCCCGACTCTTATCCAACTCCAACTGAGGTGAACGGTAACCACGACTTCGTCGCTCTTTCAATCAATTCTGATACTGTTTGTGCGATTACATCTGCCGCAGAAGGATACTGCTGGGGAGACAATGAGGCTGGCCAGACTGGACGTGGATTAATGGATACCGACGAACCGACACCAGGTGAAATTTTGTTTACTCCGAATCACCTGATGCTCGACGATCGTGATCCGGATGAAGATGGTATTCTTTCGATCTTCGACCCCTTTCCAAGAGGGTGCATTCCAGGCAGTTGGTTCAATTCCACTCTGGGTGATTGTCAGTGGAGCTCCCCTGGTCATTACACAGATCAAGCAGAGTTGACTCAAGAGATTCCTTGCCCGATTGGCAGCTATCAGCCGAATACGGGTCAGTCGAGTTGCTTACTCTCACCGCCGGGTAATTACACAGACGTTGAAGCATCGATTACACCAACTCCATGCCCAGCCGGCCAATATCAGCCAGCTGAGGGCCAGACCGCGTGCATCGAGAACGATGCTGGCCACTTCTCACTAGAAGGTTCAGTCGAGCAAGACCCCTGTCAGAAGGGAACCTACCAGCCTTCTACCGGACAGGCGGATTGCCTCAATGCCGACCCCGGACATTTCGTCAATGTCACGGGCTCAACGTCTCAGACACCGTGCTCGCAGGGGAACTATTCATCCACGTCGATGGCAGAATCTTGCACCGAGGCGAGCCTTGGTTATCATGTACCAAATACAGGTTCGACAGAGCAGACAGAATGTGCTGCCGGAACTTTCGCTGACGCGACCGGCCTTGCGCAATGTAAGGATGCTACCCCCGGTCATTTTGTTGCCTCCACAGGAGCATCCAGTGAGACTCCATGCCCGCCATCGCAGTACCAGCCTTTGGGGGGGCAATCCTCCTGTTTGCTAACTGACCCAGGGCATTATACGACCTCGTCGGGATCAATCGAGCAAACCGAATGCACTTGGGGATATTACCAGAGTGAGTCTGGAACTGTTCGTTGTCTGACCTCTAAACCAGGTCACTACGTCAATGAATCTGGCGCCGCCGAACAGACTCCTTGTTCTCCTGGTTCATACCAGAACCAGTATGTGAAACGAGAATGCATCGAGGCCTTTGAAGGATATTTTGTCGCAGAAGCGGCCTCGCCCTCTCAGACCCGTTGTCCACTTGGGTATTACACAGATTCGAGAGGCTCGGTAGAGTGTAATCTCGTCTCTCCTGGGCACTACACCACTACAGAAGGGGCGACAACTCAAACTCCCTGTTCGTATGGTACTTATCAGCCTGAATCAGGGCAGTCATCCTGCCATTACGCAGACGAAGGACATCATGTTCCGGAGGAGGGCGCAATCCAACAAACTCCGTGTGCTCCGGGTTCTTATCAGGCGCTTTCTGCGATGCAATACTGCATAGACGCCGATCCGGGTTATCACACTCCTGAGCCAGGAATGACCGAGCAGGTCATCTGCTTAGCAGGAACCTTCCAGCCCGATGCTGGACAAGGAATCTGCCATCAAGCGGACAAGGGCCATTACGTTCTGAGTTCTGGAATGACCAAACAGATGATTTGCAGCGCGGGTTGGTACCAACCTGAAGTTGGTCAACTTGAGTGTCTGCAGGCACAACCGGGTCACTATTCTCCAGCGGCGGGAACCGCTGACCAGATTGCCTGCGAGCCCGGTACATATCAGGGCCGGACTGGAGCCTCCAATTGCAACTATGCCGAGGTCGATCACTACGTCGAGTTGGCAGCCTCGGTTTCTCAGACGCCCTGCCCAGATGGATCATCCCAACCATTGGAAGGACAATCAGAGTGCGTCTTCCCTCCTGGTCTAAGCACACTGATGATTCTCGCATTAGCAGGCGTTGGGCTGATTTTAGTCACTGGCCTCGTTCTTATTATGCGTAGAAGAAATTGACTTGGCCCAACATTGAATGTGCACTACCGTCGGAATGACTAAAGCGAACCTAGAACCATCTGCCGCCTATGATAGATAGCCACCGATTGAAGCCTTTGCTTGCTCTTTCTTTAGTCGTCATGATGCTTGGCATGAGTGCATCAATTGGAATAACCGAAGACTCTCCTCCAAATGAGGAAACAGAACTCCCTCAAGTCATTGAACCTAGATCCACACATGGCGGTCTAAACATTCCCGGTTCGACCGGGGGCTCGGTCTATTCAGCCTCAACGATTTATGCCACGTGGAATTTCACTTGCGCGGTCCTCAACACCAACGGCATGAAGTGCTGGGGTGAGGGTAATTTTGGGAAACTCGGAGACGGAAACTGGGACAATTCCATGGAGCCTGTGAACGTCCAACTAGGAAATAACGCAGGAATCAACACCGCGACTGAGGTAGGAACGGGTTTGAGTCATCACACCTGCGCCATGATGACCGATTCCACACTGCAGTGCTGGGGAGAAGATTGGTATGGTCAGAATGGTCATGGCAGCAGTGGTGGATTCCATGGTGGAGATAACACTCCTGTGGTAGTTAATATGCCCACTGGGCGGACCGCGCTGACAGTAACCACCGGTGGTCATCACACGTGTTCAATTATGGACAATAGTTCATTGTGGTGTTGGGGACAAGCCGGTTCGGGCCAACTCGGAACTGGAACTTTCGCTGACCAGAACATCCCGGTGCTGGTCCCATTACCAACAAATGCCTCGCCAATCGCCGTTTCAGCCGGCTGGGATAGCACTTGCATCATACTCCAAAATAACACTGGGATGTGCACTGGTAGTAATCAAGATGGCCAACTCGGTGATGGTACCCAAGCCAATACATCATCATCATTTTCTCCTATTTCCGTACTACCTCCAAATAGCAATTTATCAGCAATCTCTATGGGAGCTAGGCACACCTGTGGTTTGTTGAAAAATGGTAGTATCTATTGCTGGGGATTGAACACATGGGGGCAGCTTGGTGACAACACAACTGAACCAAGAAACGACTCATCGGTGCAAGTCATTCTGCCCGCAGGTAGAACTGCCATCGCTGTGGATTTGGGGTTGCGCCACACATGTGCTATCCTCGATGACAATAGTGCGGTGTGCTGGGGTGACAATGAGTATGGTCAAATCGGAGACGGTACCACCACTGACCGCCTAACTCCTACGGCTATATCGTTCCCAGGTGGCATTGGTGTGGCGACGATTAGCGCAGGTCGCGTTCACACTTGTGCGGTCGTGATGAACGGATCGGTATACTGCTGGGGAGCCCACCACCTCGGTCAACTCGGCAATGGTTTGGCTGACAGCGATATTCCAATGTATGTCAATCTCAGTACTGGAGGGCAATATCATCACGCATCTCTTGGTGAGAGAGATCTCGACGATGATGGAATCCTCTCGATTTTTGACGACACACCTTACCCTCCTCCTGTCTGTCCAATGGGGCAATACGTGGTAGGCTACGAGTGCATCGAAGCATCTCCAGGTAATTACACTCCTACGTCTGGTATGTCTGAACAGTTCCCCTGCCCAGCAGGAACCTACCAACCTGAATCTGGCCAGGCCTCATGTTATGATGCACCATTAGGACACTATATTCCATCTAACAGTTCAATCAGTGCGATGACGTGTCTAGCAGGGACCTTCCAGAATCAAACTGGTCAGACTTCGTGTCTCGATGCCCCTCCTGGAAATTACACCATTGCTGATGCTGCTTCTGAACCGATTATGTGTGGCGTCGGTCGATACCAACCACTGAGTGGCCAAACCTCGTGCCTCGTGAGCGATGCGGGCTATTTTGTCGAAACTGAAGGCCAAACAGAGCAGATTGCATGTGAAGTAGGCACTTACCAACCGGGAATCGGCCGCTCAGATTGTTTCAGAGCCGAAGAGGGTCACTATGTGAGTCAGGAGGCTGCAATCGAACAGACGGAGTGTGAGGCTGGGACTTATGCCAACGAACGCGGCTCATCCGAATGCAAATTGGCTGACCCCGGGCATTATGTTGGGTCTATGGCAGCTGCTGCACAGACTGCCTGTGCACCGGGTGAATACCAACCTCAATCCTCCCAGACCTCGTGTCTCACGACTGAGGCTGGCCATCAAAACCCCGACATTGGTTCTACAGATATGATTCCGTGTGAGGTCGGATATTACCAACATGAGACCGGCCGGACCTATTGCCTCGCTGCAGACCCCGGATCTTACGTCCCAGCCCCTGCAGCTTCGGCTCAAATCGAATGTCCTGCAGGAACCTACTCTCAAGAATCAGCCAGCACTAGTTGCATTGATGCCGACGCTGGTTATCATATTCCAGAGTCAGGCTCAACAGACCAAATCGAATGCGTTGCAGGAACTTATTCTTCCGATGCAGGATCCACAGTCTGTGCCAGTGCAGACCCCGGATATTACGTGTTGAGTAAACAAGCAACCAGCCAAATTGCGTGCGACGCAGGATCTTATCAGACAGAATCTGGGGCTACTGGTTGCTTGCAGGCCACCCCTGGACACTATGTTGAGTCCAGCGCAAGCGACTCTCAGGTTTCTTGCCTCGCTGGAACCTATCAGGCAGAGGCTGGGAAAACTAGTTGCATTACCGCACCTCCAGGAACTTACGCTGCTGAAGAATCCTCAACCACAGTCGAAAACTGTGGCCCCGGAACCTACCAACCGGATTCGGGCCAATCCTCATGTCTCGAAGCCGAGGTAGGTCACATCGTAGATTCTCACGGCGCAACCGAACAGACTGCATGCGAAGCTGGAACCTACCAATCCCTAGCTGGACAGACTGAGTGTGAAACCGCCAGTCCTGGAAGTTACGCTGCATCTCCCGGCTCAGCAGAAGCAACTCCATGCTCGCCCGGAACCTACCAGCCAATGTTCGGAGCGGATTCCTGTCGCCTCGCTAGTAAGGACCATTTCGTCGAACTTGAGGGTGCAATCAGTCAGACACCTTGCCCTTCGGGATCTTCTCAAACGAACGAGGGCCAGTCATCTTGTATCGTCAATGTGGATAACTCACTACCTATCGAAATGATCGCGATTGGAGGGGTGGTCGTCCTAGCCCTAGCAGGATTCATGCTCACTCGTGGTAAGAGTGAGCCTGAGCCTGTGCCCCAGCGCCGTCGAAGGCCACCCAAGGGTGCCCGTCGCAAGAGGAAGCGACCTGAGAGCGCACGTAAGGAGGTAGAGGACCAGAATAAGTGGGGAAGGCCTTCTGAGGACTCCGGAGGCGAAGAGGAATGAATCGCTTGACTGAACCATATCGACGGACGATACTCTCTCTCTCCCTCGCGCTGCTAATGCTCGGGATGTCTGCGGCTTTCGCCCTAGATGCTGGAGAGTCTGAATCTCTACCAGAGGAGCAGATAACGCGTGAGAATCACTCACCACTCCACGAGCCTGGCGCACCCCTAGGGTCAGTTTACACCAACCTAACTGTCACCCAAGGATACCATCATGCCTGCATGATTCAAGCGAATCATAGCCTGATTTGTTGGGGAAATGGCGGCGGTGGTAGATTGGGCCAAGGCTCTTCCACTAATTCAGCAACTCCTGTCTATGCTAATCTTCCAGCCAATGAGACTCCTGTGGAAATCGGTGCTGGATGGTGGCACACATGTGGACTGATGGAATCTGGTAAGATTTACTGTTGGGGATCTGGCGGATTTGGCCAAATGGGTAATGGCCAAACCCAAGATAACAACTACGAGATGAAACAGGTTTCACTCCCATTTGGAAGAACTGGGAAAACAATTGCAGTCGGTGAACACCACGCCTGCACTATCGCCGACAATGACGAGGTCTATTGTTGGGGCAATAACGAGCAAGGAGCAGTAGGAGCCTCAGGATACCAAGACGCGGAAGCAACTCCTGTTCATGTTGATCTGCCCGGCACTGTTTACGCGATATCTATTGGTGCGGGCAATGAACATACTTGTGTTGCGGTGAATACTGGAAGAGCATATTGTTGGGGAGAGAATTGGAATGGTCAACTCGGCCATGGTGGCTCGGAATGGAATTCATACACCCCAGTAATGGTCCAGATTACCGGAAATCGCGACGTTGTTTCGATTGCCGCTGGAGGTTGGCATTCCTGTGCTATCCTCGACAATGGCAAAGTCATGTGTTGGGGGGCAGACAGCTGGGGGCAACTAGGAGATGGTGGTTCGAGTGAGGACCAGTTTACTCCAGTGTACGTCAGTATGGGGTCTAATACTGCTCGCGCAATTGTGACAGGTTGGGATACCAGTTGCATGATTCTCGATAATGGCGAAACCCAGTGTTGGGGTAAAAATAACAAAGGAGAGGTCGGTACTGGAGACTCTGGCATAAATGAGTACTCAACTCCCGCGACTGTAGCAGGTTCCCACGACTTTGTCTCGATTTCGATGATCGATGAGGGAGCTTGTGCTATCAACTCCGATGCTGAGGTGTATTGCTGGGGTGACAACTGGTATGGTCAAGCAGGAACCGGTCAAACAAACACTGAAGAGTATATTCCAGTCGAGCTCGATTACAGCAATAATCACGCCAAAATGAATGATCGTGACCCCGATGATGATGGGATTTTGACGATATTCGACCCAAGCCCCTACGGATGTATCGCGGGTACTTGGATTAACATTTCAACAGGGGATTGTGCCGCCACCGACCAAGGCTACTACACAGATCAACCGCAGTTGTACTACCAGATTCCTTGTGCGAATGGTACCTATCAGCCATCTAGTGGGCAAACGAGTTGTCTATTGGCACCCGCTGGATATTATGTCGATTATGAGGCCGCGGTGGAGGCAACACCCTGCCCTGCTGGCGAATATCAGCCTACGGAGGGTCAGACAAGTTGCCTTGAGACCATAGTTGGACACTACACCACTGGTGGGGACGCCAACCCGATCCCATGCGCTCCTGGATCCTATCAACCAGCCTCTGGACAGAGCGAATGCATACTCGCCGATCCCGGTTACCATGTTGATTCGAGTGGTTCATCTACCCAATCTCTGTGTGCACCGGGCGGATACTCTGCTGGTAACGGCACCGCAGATTGCACCCTCGCGGAACTCGGGAGTTTCGTCGCCGGTACTGGAGCCACAAGTTCTGATGCCTGCGGCGTAGGAACCTATGCTGATGTTGAGGGGCTCATTGCATGCAAAGATGCCGACGCAGGACACTACGTCGATACCGAAGGTGCTTCTGAGCCTACTCCATGTCCTGTGGGTCAATACCAGACAGCAACGGGTCAAACTGAATGCATGGATACTGAAGCCGGCCATTACACCTCTGATGAAGGCAGTGCGAATCAACGCGAATGTGATCGAGGAAGCTTCCAAAGTTCAACGGGTGCATCTATTTGTGATGCAGCCGAAGCGGGCCATTTCGTCGATGAAATGGCCGCTTCAGTTCAGACTCCATGTACTGCGGGTTCCTACCAAAATGAACCTAGTAGCACCTACTGCAAGTATGCATCAGAAGGCCATCACGTTCCCGATGCAGGCTCTTCGAGTCAAACTCGATGTTCTGTTGGTACATTCTCAGACACCACTGGCCTTGTCGAATGTCACCAAGCCTCGCCTGGATACACAGTGATAGTCGAGGCTTCCACCTCGCAGGATGCTTGTGAGATCGGTACTTACCAGTCTGACTTCGGTCAGACACATTGTGACGATGCAGATATGGGACACTTTGTTCCAGCCGAAGGTGCGTCTGCACAGACTCCTTGTCCCATTGGTACTCACCAAAGCCGAACCGGGCAGTCATCTTGTGTTGATGCCGAACCAGGTTACTTCGCAGGTCAGGAAGGTATGACTAATCCTGACTTCTGCACGGCGGGAACATACCAACCAAACTCAGGACAAAGTGCCTGCCTAGAGGCTGATGCGGGACACTATGTGGAATTGAGTGGAAAGACCGAACAGATCCCTTGCAAGCAAGGGAATTACCAACCGAATTCAGGTCAGAGCTCTTGCCTAGAGGCAGATGCTGGCCACATCGTTCCTGAGAGTGGTGCGTCGGCTCAGACACCGTGCGAGCCGGGCACCTATCAGGACAGAACCGGCGAGATCACCTGTCGTCTCGCAGCCAAGAATAACTATGTCGATGAATCCGGTTCTGACTCTCAAAAGAAGTGCGCAACCGGCTACTCCCAACCCGAGCGCGGTCAGAGTGAATGCCAGAAGGATGCTGCCGAATCATCCCTGCCGATTGCGCCGATTGCAGGAGCGGTTGTCGTTGCTGCAGCAGTTGGGTTCTTCATGATGAATCGAGGCAAGTCGAGTGGCCCACCGAAGGGTGGTGCATCTGGTGGTAATATGCGCCGCGGGCCTCCACAAAAGGAAGCCAAGCGACGTAAGAAGCGACTTGAGTGACTCGATTTTTGAATTCTCTTTGAGGTTAAGCGGGCGGTTCGCTTGAAATGCGAACCCGCCTTGTGGCGGCCATGCGCGAGCATCCCTCCGTCAGGGTAGACCTACGCTCCGACACAGTGACACAGCCGACCGCCGCGATGCGTGAAGCGATGGCAGAAGCCGAAGTAGGCGACGATGTCCTCGGTGATGATCACACGGTAATATCTCTCGAAAACAGGCTCGCGGCTATGCTCGGCAAGGAAGCAGGCCTCTTCGTGCCGAGTGGAACTATGTCCAACGCCATCGCCATTCGTGCCCACACGAATCCTGGTGATGAGGTAGTCACCGAAGCCACCAGCCACATCTACATCTACGAAGGAGGTGGCTTCGCAGCCCTATCGGGTTGCTCAATTGCCCTCGTTCCCGGCCGAGCAGGAATCATGGATCCGGCCGATGTTCGCAAAGCTATCCGTAAGGTAGACGGTAGTTTTGGGCACTTCCCTAACGGCTCTCTCGTCTGCGTCGAAAACACCTCAAATCGAGGGGGCGGTTCTTGCTACGATCAAGAAATACTTGACGAAATCGGTCGAATCGCCCACGAAAACGATTGTAGTGCTCACCTCGATGGTGCTCGAATTTTCAACGCGGTCGCAGCGACCGGAACTGATATCGCACGCATGGTAAGAGAATATGACACAGTCTCGATTTGCCTTTCGAAGGGACTTGGTGCCCCAATCGGTAGCGTCCTCATCGGACCACGAGACTTCATTGATCTAGCGTATAGATGGCGGAAGATGTTCGGTGGCGGCATGCGTCAAGCAGGAATCTTAGCTGCCGCCGGTCTCTATGCGCTCGACCAACACGTCGAGCGTTTGGCAGAAGATCACGACCGCGCACGCCGCCTCGCAGCGGCGGTCAACGAAATGGATGGCTACGCGGTCGACATGGATTCGGTACAGACCAATATGGTGTATATTTCAACAGCTAATGGAGAGGCCCAGAAAGTCGTGGAACAGTTGGCAGAGCATGGTGTGGACACCCTGACAATCGACGATTCCACAGTCCGCGCAGTCATCCATCTTCACATCACAGACGAAGATATCGAGCGCGCAATCGCAGCATTTGCCACGACGCAATGAAGGCGAACCATTCATCATCAGCGCGAATTCCGCAATTTGATGCGAACCGTTCTGGCCCTCGCGATGGTGGCTCTTTTGCTGGCTCCCATGGGAGCGTTAGCTGAGAGCGCACCAATCTGGACGACAGCCCGCCATCAGGAGGATTCTGGAACTTTCGGCGGGCTGAAACTTGCCTTGGGAAACGGCACAGTAAGTGCGAGCACGTCCTCGCAGTACAACGATCTACCAAATATCATTGAAGTTTACACAGCCACCTGGTGTATGAATTGCGTTTCCAGTGAGCACGCGATGGATCAGGTGACTGAGGGTACAGATTCGGTACTGATTCACTACCATCGTCATTGGTTTGAGATTGAGGATCCATTTGGCTCGAACAGTACCGAGGAGCGTTGGGTTGCAGTATATGGTGAGTCGTCAAAAGACAATGTTGGTACTGAGAGGGCAGCGCCGACCTCCGTCATAGATGGACAGCGAATGCACTCAGGTTCATCCCCCAAGGGAACTTCTCTTGTCGACGATTACTCGCAATCTCTGTTGGTTGGGAACCGCGCTTGGTTCATGGATGGAACAATCGACTTCTCTGTTGACTTCACCGATGGAGTAACCTTCTCTTGGAATTTCGACAATCTCGTATTTTCCTGTGCTGACGAATGTCCGCCTCAAACGACGACCCCATGGATTCTCTTCGTGGAGGACTCGGCGCGCTTCGAGGACGGCTCGAACGGACTCGATGATTACGTGCATGTTGCTCACTCGGCCGTGCAACTAGATGGCACAAACGGCACAGCCACTCTCGATATTCCGACGGCATCAGACGGAGAAGACATGAACGCTGTACTGCTCATCGATTGGAACGTCGAGCACCCACCCGATCCTGGCTTTCACAATCCACTTCCAGCGGTAGGAATTGCAACTTTTCTCTCACTTCTAGCTGCTATTCCACTTACTCGGGCCTCGCATCAAGAGTGAGTTGCACACACCTCAGCAATCGGCGAGTTCAAGAACCCCCTCCGAGCATCCTCGATGCTCGGTGGTGTCATGGTTCTGGAAGTCGGCTTGTCGGTAACCAACGAGGAGGTGCCCCCTGGCCCTCTTCCTACATGGTTGCTTGACCACATGCGCCGCCAGAGTTGCGACCCTCAACCATACTCCTTGGGCGGGCCATCCCGAGTTCTAGTGTTGTATGCAGGCGAGGAGGCGAGGCGCGAGAATCTCGAGCGACTTGCTGACGAGGGTGTGGTGATTGACAGGACTCTGCACCACACCCCCACCTCTCTCGAGAAATCTCTGCTGGCAGACTTGAGGATGCCGCGCGTGTTGTCGCTTTCGGGCGGCTGGAGATTGGTATTGGATGCCGCTTGCGCTGAGGCGGCTGCACAGCTTGAGTTTCCAATCATGCATCCTATTCCGAGTCTTGAGTGGAACCGCAACAAGACTCGTTCGCTGGCTTCACTGCATGCGGTCTTGGCGCGTGAGGGATGCCTCGATGAGTGGGATGGCGCTGGAATCGAGGGCTTTTCACGCGTGTTGAAGAGTCTTGAGGAAGCACTAGGCGGGACTCATCCAGATTTTGTCACGAGCCGCGTGATTGAGGCGCTGAATGCCTCACTGGAAGCTGGTCTGACGCCGTTCAGCCTCTCTGAAGTAGATGGAATCATCATGCTTGACCACGCACCGATGATGCCCGCGCGTCGTGTGGAATTACTCGAAGCAATATCTCGTCACAAACCAATTCACCAATTGGTTAATCCTGGAAATTTCAGACTGGGAGAACACGGATTGCTGATTGTTGACGATTACGCTCTGAAGAATCTCGATGGCGTGCCGTGGGTCCCGGCTCACGAAATCGCAGACCTCTCGGATTTTGAGCGGTCTGCACACCGACGCTTCCAATTGCAGCGCGAGTCACATTCGATTGCTCAAGCGACTCTCATAATCGCAGAGCAATTGCGCTCTAATCCGGACAGCAGTATTCTGATCATTGACCCGACTGCGGCAGATGATCCACACCAATGGAGTAGAGCTCTAGCTGACTTAGGGGCTGCGCTTCCTGGATCTGAGGCGATGGCGTCCAGTAAGCCTCTCGGGCACTGGGTGGCGAGTCTCGCTGGGATTTGCCATGGCCCGAATGCATGGTCTTTGGAGGGCCTGCGAGTGCTGGCTCTTCAGCGCTCGTTGGCATTATTCGATGAGATCGATGGACACCCATCGATTGATGATTTAGTCGCCGAGGCAACTGCGGATTTACTGACAGATTTGGCACGTAGTGACCACTTACTTGGTGGCCCTGGAGCACTCGAACGCTGGCTTGCCACACTTGCGCGGGAGGAAACAGATCAACGCAAAGGGCCGGTCAAGGAGGCGGCGCAGTGGTGGCTGCTTTCTCTCGCGAATTCCAATCATGCGCTAATGGCTGACTATGACCAGAGCGCGCTTTCGAATCGAGAGTTTTGGCGAGGCTGTCACAGCGGGCAGCATTTGCCGGTTTCTAGTGCTCTTGCAACCGGCGATGAATGGCTCACTGCGGCTCTATCGAGAATAGACATCGCCGCAGGAATCGAAGCCGGCGACGGCTCGGCATCACTCCCAGCCGCCGTCGTTCAGAACATCGTCGACGCACATTCGAGACTGAGAAAGATGCAGGAGACGACAGGTCAATCCAACCCCACTGGAGGTACAGAATGGGTTGACGAATTGGAGACGATTCTTTCCTCAACTCCGGTGCGTAGCGGAGGTGGGAGCAGCCGAGAAAACATTCGCTTGACCACACCAGAGGGTGCTCTAGGCTGCACTGCAGACCTCATCATCCTCGCTAATGTATCCAGTTCATCCTGGGATTTGCGAGTCTCGAAGGTTCCATTTCTCGGTGATGAGGAACGGCATAAACTCGGTATCCTTAGACCAGACACTCCGATTCGTCAGGCTAGGCATCACCTCGCTCACCTACTCAGCGCAGCGAGTACTGAGATTGTCATTCTTGATCCGAGTCAAGACAAATCGACCCCAGCAGCAGCACCAATTCGAGAATGGGCTCGCGTCAATAGCCCAGATTCAGAAGCTCTCCGACTGGAGGAATCGCCTAATCGTGAGAACGACGCGCGCAACCAGCGTTGGACAGATGGTCGAGAACTCAATTTGATGCGAGCGTCCTCCCGTCCAGCGCTGAACCCAGCAGCGATTTCAATTCCTCTTGACGTCGAAATTCAATCGGACAGAGAGCGGAGACAACCCAGGAACACCGACGACGAAGGATACCTTCCCGAAGCTGCTCAACCTCACATTTGGGCCATCCAGAAGGACCAACTTTTGAGGAAACATCAAGGTGGGCGCGAAACAAAGAGGCCGCGACTAGCCACTAGATGGCCAGTCGTTGGTGGTCCGAAACGCGAGACCATCGACCCTCGCCCCCTCCGTCCCCAAGCAACAGGATCACAACCCTACAATTCTCGTCACGGCTATCTTGAAGGAGCGGAGCAGTCGGTCGAAATTTGGTCCGCAAGTCGCCTCAAAGAGTGGGTCACTTGCCCGAGAAGAGGGTGGCTAAGCAGGGGTTTGTCGGCCGAAGAGGAGGAACGCCAGAGAGAGGACTTGGACTCACGAGCACAGGGAAATTTACTCCACGAAGTTCACCACCGAATCCTCGAACGCATCCTCGGAATCGAACAAGGAATCGAGCGCACAATCGACGATATCCAGAAGAGCCAATTTCCTCAAAACATCGTCTCAAGCGGCCTCTCTGAAGCTGACTTACAATCGATTGCCCTCGACGAACTATCCAATCTTGCACCTTGGTTGGAACGCACCGATGCGGTATCGAGCACGCGGCTGCGATTGCTAACAGGATTCTCACGCGCGGATTGGTTAGATTGGCTGAAGGATGGTTCTTCGGTTAGTCCATCAGGCCGAATCGGACGAATGGTTAGCGCCGAATGTTCTCTAGAAGGAACGATTCCAATCGCGACAGAATGGGAGGCGCTGTCATTCAATTCGGCGGGAGTCGAGATTTCTATTCCTGCTAAGATCACAAGCCCAGGGAAACAGAATCTACCATCACTACGGCTTCGTGGACAGATAGACAGAGTTGACTTGCTTCCATTCGACGCCGAAATGAAGTCCCTTGTCGACGAATCCGGCTCGAATAGTATCGCCCCATTGAGGCTCGAAGGAAGTGATTGGAAGCCCCGCCGTCTGATCATTATACGTGATATCAAAACAAGCGAAGGAGATCCTCTCAAACGCCACAAAATAGGTTTGCTTGAGGAATTACAGCTCGCACTCTACGCCCGAGCTTGGGAGGTAGCTCATCCCGGCGACCTCGTTGTGGCCGCAGGAATCAGCGTCATCGGCCACAATACCAACCATTTCCTCGAGATATCGAACCATCTGGGTGCTAATTCGGAATCTAGCAATTTTGGTAATACGGAGAAGCAACAGACTCCCTCTCGATATCGCTTCCCAGACGAGGACGCGGAGAGCACAAGCGATCCATTCCGCGCTTGGTTAGCCCAGAGACTATCCTCAGCCCTCGCGGCCGCAGCGAGAGCGGCCGAAGGGCGAGTTCACCCAACGCCGAGCAAGGATGCGTGCAAGTTCTGCCCAGTAACCTCGGTGTGCAATGTGAGACACAAGGGGGATGACCGATGAGCGAGGACTCAGATGAAATCACGCTCAACACCGGCCAGCGGCTTGCGCTCAATCTCGATTCACACATTGTCATCGACGCTGGAGCGGGAACTGGAAAGACGATGACCATCGTTGAACGCGTAGTCCAACATTATCTCGAAGAAGATCAGCGGGCAACCCGAATCCTCCCTCAGCCCGAGAGACCTCGCCGACTTGAAGGTGGTACAATTGTCTCACCAATGGCGGAGCGTAAGGATTTGCGAGATTGGGGTGGATTGCTCCCAGGAGAGGTTGTTCTGCTGACTTTCACCGTTGCAGCCGCCGATAAGATGCGTGATGAACTTAGACAGAAAATCGCTCGCTTAGACGTCGGCTCCTACGGTTCATCTGGCGGTTATGATGCCGATCCACGAATTACCGACAAAGGCTTCCCCGAGCAGCTTCTGATGTTGGTTGAGGATGCTCCGATTGGCACAATCGACTCATTCTTCAATCAACTCGTCGCACCATTCCGAAGTTTGCTGGGAGACGAATTGGGCGACGATGTGGTGACTGAATCTGCGATTCTACGCATCGTCGAACAGAGCATCAACACCCTCTGGCGCCTGCCCAATTCACAGAACCTCTACGGTGATGCGGTCGATGCAGGAATTCCTGTTGCAGATGTCGCTGATGTCCTAGCAGCGCGCGACCGCATCTCTCAGCATTATTCGGGTCGATACAAGGCGACGAAGATACTCAGCCCCCTGATATCAAAATCAATTTTCATTACTGAAAGTGAACGAGGACTACTGGACTCGAATGAGAAAATAGACCCGAATTTGCTTCACGAGAGAATCATGTCTTCGATACGTCCAGAAGACATCGATGAAGTGGTCTCAAATTTTCACTCAATCATTGAGGATTTTGTTGATGCTACTCGAACAAATTTGGCCGGCCTAACCCCTAGAGGTCAATGGGAACAAGGAACAAGAATCGATGTATTGGCAACCCTTTCTGACCAAGGTCCCCCGACAGGAGATTGGCAACGTTTGATTTGGTTGAGCCGTGTTTTCCTTTGTATTTCCAGCAGCCAATTATTACAGGATAAGGCGACTCTATTCCCTAGTAAAAAGTTGCCAAATAGTGACGAATGGAACGCTGGGATTGCCTCGTATAGTGTACTGAAGAATCCCTCCAAAGAGAACCTCAAAACCGTCTGGGAAGGATGCCAGAATCGTGCCAAGGACGTGATGAACTCACAGGTGGGTAAACGCGTCCGTCACCATGCCCGTATCGCACTCATACTCGATCCACGGAGTGGGTCTGGTATACCCCAGGGTGCACCTCAGACGCTCGAACATCTACCTGAGGAATTACCCGAACGTTTGCCCCTTGGTCGGCCTCCGCAGGGCTTTGCATTCGATTTGGCTGCCGAATCTCGTAATCTCGACGATATCCGTATCGTGCTGAAAGGATTAACGGGAATTGTCGATGTGCTGAAGGAGCGCGATGATGTTCACGAGCATCGTGACATTGCGTTGCTTGCGGGCGACTTACTACTTGCTAACTGTCCGCGAGTATGCCGTTTGTTCTATCCACCAACTGTGATTGACGCACTCGATTCGTTAGATGAGATGACATGGCGTGACGATCACATTCACCGAGCCTTCGCAGCCCTCGAAGCGCTCGAAGAGAATCCCAGCATGGCAGGTGAGGCTGCGGGTCGGCTGAGCGAAATTAGAGCAGATCTTGAGCGCCGCCACTCTGATTTACGCAGCATTCGGCGACGCTATCGAGCCTTCATCATCGATGAGGCTCAGGACAATTCACCTCTACAATGGCGCATGCTATCTCGACTCTGGGGGCCGAGGGAAATACGCTCAGGAGAGGTCGAGGAACCGGATACTGATTGGCAGCCGACGGTCTGTTATGTCGGTGATATGAAGCAGTCGATTTACGCATTCCGCCAAGCCGAAGTCGCCGGATTCCGCCAATTCGCTGAGAGACTTCGAGCCATCAATCGCCATGAATTTGCCAACTTGGGCGAACTCACCCGTGAGCCAGTTCTACGGAGTGCAATCCAGAGTCGAGACCCGCGATTCTCTCACGAACGTCAGATTGTACGCGCTTCACAATTGCTGGCAACCAACGCGCGTAATCTCACTGGATGGGTGCATTTCGAGACGACCGAGGGAGCATCTTCTCTCACTCCGGAGGAGGTCGATGCTCGGAGAGAAGGCCAGATTTCACTGACGATAAATTACCGCACCGACGGCGATTTATTGGAAGTGATGAACGAGTGGTGGGAGGACCTATTCGGCGATCGCCACCGATTCTTTCCCAACGCAGATTACTACGCCTCGCCACAGCGCTTGCTTCCTTCCTCGAAGAAGGAGCACCACCGTGGCGTCCTTGAATGGATTTGTCCAGTCAGGAATGATGGTGACGAGGACCCTCCTACGGAATTAACGACATACATCGACCCATTCGGCCCCGGCAAACCAGACTCCTTCGAGCGCCAAGCGATGATGATCGCTGAGCGAATTCAGGCATTGACAGAGTGTAGAGACACTCGCGTGCGACGCGCTGACGGCGAATGGCAGGTAATCCAGTCAGACAAGAAACCGATTCGGTACAGTGATATCATGATCTTGATGGCGAGTAGGTCGAAAATTCGCGACGCTCTGATTCGACATCTACGGGACCACAATATTCCAGTTCAAGCCGACCGTGAGGGCGGCTTGATGCGGCGACCTGTGGTCGCCGAACTCGATGGATTGCTACAATTCATCGCGCGACCGAGTAGTCGCTTCGCAGCAGCCTGGGTCGCGCGTTCCTCGCTCATCGGTATGGATGATGCAAGCCTGCAAGACTTCCTCTCAGCGGGAAGGAATGAGAATCTACTCGAGCGCTTGCTTGTCCATTCAGCTTCAGAAAGGCAGCAGGCTTTGGTCCAGCGCTGGCTCGAACTCTCAGCTGCTGGACGTCTAATCGACCTACTCGACGAGACCATCGATCAGTCAGACCTTCTAGTAGCTCATTGTGAAGAAGGAGCAATCCAAGATGTTGAGAGATTCGTCAACGAAGTTCGTTTGATTTCTAACTCCGTCGGAGGCGACCCAATCGTCATCGCCGATCGCCTACGTGACCTCCGCGAGCAGGAAGGTCGCGCTCTTGAGGGCAAGAATACTCCCGAGCGCGACGCAGTCCAACTGATGTCAATCCACAATGCCAAGGGTTTGGAGGCGAAGGTAGTTTTCGTCACTGATTTGTTTAGTAAAAAACAGGTGACTTTGACCAATGAGGATCAATCAAGACTCATCGTCAACCCTGAATTCTTCGCGGGTCATCCAGCACCTTGGCCAGGCGATAAGTACCCCGCATCCGCAATGTGGCAACACTCTCGAAGAATCGCTCTCCAACGGAAAAACGCCGAAGCTCGTCGCCTCCTCTACGTCGCTGCAACACGTGTCGAACAACACCTCGTCATCGTCGGCTCACCCGAGAAAACTGAGTGGATTGATGAGGCTGGACTGAAAATCGACTGGAAGTATTCCGAATCTCAAACAACGCTCGGCCAGATGTGGGCTGAATCGCTCAGGCAGGCCTCACATCGTCGTGGCGAGACCTCGACTCAATCCCCATGGCTCGCAGCCGATGACGATGGTCAGCCTCATCCACTCAACTCAGGAGCAGGGGCTGACCGAGTCCTCAACCCAGGAAGTCTGCAAAACGATGGATGGCTACGCGCTGAGGAACCGGGCCACCCAAAGTCCGGCATGAGAATCTACCATCATCCAGATTGCTTTCGGAGTGAGGATACGAACGAGAATGTGCTTCACTCACCGCTCGTTCGCCAAACAATGCTCGATCAAGCGGTAAACGATTCGCGCTTGGCCCCTGTCGAATTGACGACGAGGAAATCGACTGGCGCCCGTATCCGCCTCGCCCCACATCGTCTCTCGAAGATTGATGCCTGCCCGCGCAGACACTGGTTCGAGACGCGCGGGGGCCTCAAACCCGATCCTGTTTCATCCACAGACCAACACGATGAGGAGGATGAGCAAGACCCTCGTGCCTCGAGGCTGATGGATGAACAGGATGGCCCACCATCAGCCGAAACGGAAGGCTCCCCTAATCTGCCTTCGCCGACCCAATTGGGTCTCATAGTTCACAGGATGCTCGAAGTCGGCATAGGCAATCCAGGGCCAGATGGTGCGCAGCCTTCGATGGCCCTGCCTGAAATCTGGTCGAATCCAGTTGAGAGCAGGCTGAGTGATAGCAACCTGCTCGCTGAGGTGTTCGCTGAGTTGATGCCTCGTGGTGTCGACGAGGTGAAGACCGAGCAGGTAGTTACGACGATGCTGCAGCGCATCGAAGAGGGCCTCGTCGGACGCTTAACCCACGCAGAAGTCATCGATGGTGAGCGAGTCGAAGGCCTGCGTACAGAATACCCATTCACCATCTCAAAACAAGTCTCGTTCGAAATGGTCCCGAGAACACGCTGGACACCAGATGGAATCGAGCAATTAGCGGGCATCGAGAGAGCACGTATAGACATGGATGGTTCCATCGATCTCGCTCTCTGCTCAGCCCACGAAGATGGGTCTTCATCTATCAGGCCAATCGACCTCAAGACCGAACAGGCAGCGAGCATCCTCGATGATTCAGGACCACTTCTCGACGCCCTAGGCAACCACGCCACCGAACCTGCCAATGATGCTGAAATCGAGATGCTGCGCCACCATCGACTACAATTGGCTCTGTATCACAGAGCCTTGGAGATGATGGAATTGACGCGGCCTGAGGGCCAGCGCCGAAGGGTCGAGCGGCCGGCGATTCTTGTCGGTGTCACTGGCCGCCTCGTCATCTATCCGGTCGAGATGTTCGAACAAGCCCAAGCCCAGATAGACGATATCCTCGCAACAGCGGCGCGAATGGAACTCGCAACAGAACTTCCCCTTGCCGATTTCCAGCGCCGCCCTCAATCTGAAGCCAACGTTTGCGCGATGTGCCCATTCAGCATGGGGGACTTGCCGATTTGTGGACCACTGAGTGAAACCGAAGTGAGCATCGAGGCATGAACAAGCGTTGTGAACCGGCAGGAGGGAAGACTCCATTTGCCCAGTAGGGCAGCCGAAGCCATGACCGCCGACCTCGACAGCCTAGTTGAGAATGCAGAGAAAATTTGGGAGCAGTCGATTCTACCTAGTCTGGGTAAATTCATTGAGATTCACGCTCTATCACCGGGATTTGAACCGAATTGGGACGAATTAGGTGAACTTCAAGCCACAATTGACCTCTTCACGGGTTGGCTAGATGAGCAAGGCCTTGAAGGCATGAGTTACGAAACTCATCGAATTGCCGAGCATTCGCCGGTGCTTATGGTGACCGTTGAAGGCACCGGTAGTGGCGAGGTTCTTTTCTACTCACATTTGGACAAACAACCGAGCCGACCTCACCTTTGGTCGGAAGGATTGCACCCGCTGAAAGCGGTCCGTCGCGACCCATTCTTATTCGGCCGCGGCGCCGTCGACGACGGCTATGGTGGATACCTCTGTGTGACCGCGATCAGATTGCTACAAGAGGCCGGAATCCCTCACCCGAAGGCAACTTTCATCATCGAAACATGTGAGGAATCCGGCTCCTTCGATTTGCCACCTTACCTCGAGGCATTGACCGACGAACTCGGTTCGCCCGACCTCATTGTCGTGCTCGACAGCGGTGGCCCAACATACGATCACATCTGGGTCACTGAGGCTCTGCGAGGTCTTGTCGCAGGCAACCTCAGAGTCAAGGTCTCGCACGAAGGAGTCCACTCGGGAATGTCTGGTGGAGCCATACCATCTTCGTTCAGGATTCACCGGATGTTGCTCGACCGTGTTGAGGATAGTGAGACCGGTCGAGTGTTAATCCCAGAGATGCACGTCGATATCTCAGACAAGATTCATGCCGAGGCTACCGCACTTGGTGAGATACTCGGCGACGAACTTTGGAAGAGTTTGCCAGTAGTAGATTCCCTCGAACCACAAACACGCGGCGCCGACCAAATTCTTCTCGACATCAATTGGCGTCCAGCCCTTGCAATCATCGGCGCCGATGGCATGCCTCCAGTACAGACTGCGGGTAACGTATTGCGGACTCACACCGACCTCAAACTCAGCTTCCGCATCCCACCTGGAGTCAAGGCGGAAGAGGTACAGAAGCTCGTCAAGAGTACTCTTGAGGCCAACCCTCCTTACGGTGCGGAAGTGACCTACCACGCGACAGAGCCTGCCGACGGATTCCATGCTCCACCTCTGCACGAAGGCGTTGCAACAGCCCTCGACGGTGCCAGCCGATACCTCACTGGATTCCCACCTATGGCGACTTGGATAGGCGGAACGATTCCATTCATGGCGATGATTCAGCAGAAATTCCCCGAGGCATCCTTCATTTGCACGGGATCGGCTGGTCCAGGGAATAATGCCCACGGACCGGACGAGAAACTCCACATCCCTCACTCAAAGCGGCTCAACGTAGCGCTTGCAGCAGCAGTCGCAGCCCTTTGTGAGTGATTTCGACGACTCGCCGAGGCAGACGTCAGACTTTCCAACCGAGGATTCGCAGAACATTCAATCCGCCGCAGTTAAAGCGGGGCGGAGTCTCGAAGTAGCGAGGTGCGTCGATGAGCGAAGAAGACTCCACTGTCTCCCCCGATCTGCGAATCCGCCAATTGGAAGAGGATCTCGTCAAGGAGAAGGACCGCCTTGAGAAGCTCTACGCAGGCTACACTGCCCTCAAGGATGCGGCTGATGAGAAGGACGCAACTATCGATGTCCTTGAGCGTCAAATGATTGACAAAGAGATCGAAATGGAGGGTATGCAGGAACTATTCTCCGAGAAGGATGTAAGAATTCGTGATCTCGAAATCGACGGTGCGAAGAATTCCCAACGAGTCAAGCACCTCGAGCCCGAACTCCAGAAGATGGAGGAGATGTATACTCGCGAGTCGGCTCGTCTTGGCCGCGTTTTCGAGGTCGCCGAAGACCTTGACGAGGCACTTCGCGTCGCCAAGGGTCAACTGAATGCTCGCGATGATTGGTATGCTCAACACATGAAACTCTTCGAGGATCTCAGTACCGCAATTCAGACTCGCTACGATATGATTGATTCCGCCATCGAGGCGATTCGCGAACAGGAACTGAAGCAAGCAACCTTCCGCGAGCGCATGGATGAGGCTTTGGAGGCCGCAGGCGATGAGCTAGCTGCTGATGACGAGCCTGAGGAAGAAGTCGACGACGAGTGATTATCTCAGCATCATTCCGGTTTTGAACCGTCGGCGCGGCGAATGCATTTTGCAGGAATGCCGCCCCATACTTCTCCTGCTGGGACCACAGTCCATTTCGGTAGTACAGCCATGGTGGCAATTACTGCTCCCTCGCCTATCTTACAACCAGGTTGCACAGTCGACTTTGCTCCAATAAGAGCTCCATCACCGATTACAACAGGAGCCATGACTAACTCACCTTTTTCAACAAGATGAGCATTGATTGTGCATGCACCTCCGAGAACAACATTGTTCCCTATAATTACTGATTTGCAATCGTTAACATTCTGAGTGTTTAGTTGACAACCCTTACCTATTTTCGCTCCTGAAAGTCTGTAGTACAATGTTCCAATGAATGAGGGGACTAGTTTTGGTAGGAAGAACAATGCAATACGATGGAAGAGCATTGAAAATGCCCACTGGATTGTAACAAACGATCTGAGTGGATACCTCCCTTCTCCAACTCGAGGGCCAGTTAAGCCACCAAGAACTCCTGATAACAAAACTAAGGTTACACCCCAAATCATAACTCCAAATCCAAGGAGAATCCCTGTTCCAAGAATCTCAATCCAGTACTCTTGCTCAGCAACTAATGGATGAAATTCAAGAAATATCCAGACGCCTGGTGTAGCAGCGATTCCCACAACAATTGCTAACATTGGGATAACTAGAGTAGTCAACAAATTCTGAACAAATTCAAACGATTTCATTTTTCTTCACCACGAAATAATCCAGCTTCAGCATCAACAGCTTTTGCAACTCTTATTCCTTCTTCAACATCAATACGAAGGAATAACAACATTCCTAGTAATATCACTACAACTATGCTGAGAAGTGCCATTCGACTATCCATCGAAGATGACACTACGAAGTAAATCAATGGCCCAAATACAGCCGCTGCTTTTCCAATAAATCCGAAGAATCCGAAGAACTCAGTGGTCTTCGATGCTGGGATTAGCATACCGAATAAACTTCGAGCCTGCGCCCCAGCGGTTCCCATTACCATTCCAACCATCATTCCAAGCAAAATCCATTGAAAGTTAACTCCAAATCCTGCGGGACCCCAAACATTGTCTCTCAGGAAGTTCGGCCACCAATCCACCATACCTCCTTCAATAATTGAGGGGTGCCCATCTCCTACCGATGTGCTTTCATCCAACTCCCCACCACTAAATGAGAAAGAGAATCTGTGTTCAGTCATTTGATCCATTTCAATGGCCAATAAGCCTGCGTCCTCTAGGTTCAGAGAGGTTATTTCATCCTCTCCATCCTTCAGGAAAGAGAGGAAACTATCTCTGAATTCTGCATCCCCGGCTCCTTCTTTACTCACCCATCCATCTACTCCTTTGTCATAGAGTGTGGCGAGTTCGTAAACACCCTCGTCTTCGTTCCAATCATATTGAAAATCATATCTTTCATGGTCATTATCAAGATCTAGGGGTGCAAATCCAACCGCTAGTACGGCAACTACGCAGTAAACCGAAAGAGCAACTCCGAGGATTTTTTTGGTACCATGTTTGGAAGCCAGACGGCCACCTATTACTGACATTGGAATAGCGGTGATATTGACCATTAGTAATAGTACGAAATTCATAGCCGGATTAATTCTTAGAACCGAATCCGCAAAGGCTGAGGCCAT
>JAQXEV010000078.1 GCA_029250665.1 Candidatus Thalassarchaeaceae archaeon
GTTCGCATGGCTTCGAGGGTTGCTTCTGGTAGCCACTCACCTGTTGCGTTGAATGCCTTCTCGCCTGCGAGAACTTCGGACCAATGGATGTGGCGAGTGCCCCCGTATGCCTTGTTGACTGCGGCGTCGACAACCGATATCATGACTGGAGTGATGTCGACGCCAATTCCATCGCCCTCGATGTAGTGGACTGTGGGGGCGTTGGGAACGTGCAGTTGGCCGTTCTCCATAGTAATCGCGCCGCTCTCACCCATGTCTCTCAGCCGCGCGACCTGCCACCCCTTGATGAAGCCAACCCATCGGGGTGGTTTTTGATTCAAGGTGGCAAATCAGCCGAAGGCTCAAGACCGGCGAGTCGGGGGCTATCACCATGAAGGGCGTCGTCAGGTGGACTGGAGGTCGCACAATGGAAGGTGAGACTGCCGCTGGTAAACTCACGCCAATCTACTCCGAAACCGCACCCAGTCCGATGGAATTGGTGCTCCAAGCTCACGCGGCCTGTTCGATGGTCGACATTCGAGTAGGTCTCAAAGATAGAATGGAGAATGTTAGGTCAATGAGGATTGAAATCGAAAGCGACCGCGCGGAGGAACAACCTCGTGTCTTCACCGCGGTCCGTTTGCACTACGTAATCGAAGGAGATGTCCCCGAGAAACTCGTGCGACGGCTCATCGCCCATTCGCACGAGAAAGATTGCTCGGTTGGGATCATGATTTCGCGGTCCGGCGCCAGTGTGGATTGGACACTGGATATCCAACCTTGACTCGCTAATCTTATCCAAGGTAGCAGACGCGGATTATACATTTCCCAAGACCAATCCGTCTCCTTCGAGGAGGTCCAATCCTCAATCATTAAAGTCCCCCCATGAGAACAACTGAACCCTTCGCGCATGCGATGGACAGAATCGAGTCGGGGAAAAGATTCGGAAGTGATTGAAATGCAAACGCGGACAGAGGATGAGACAGTCTCCGATGTTGGCGAAGCAGAGAAGGGTCTGGTTATCGAGAGACGCTTTACTTCAGCCGGCTCGGACCCCTTCGATGCCTTCGATTGGATCGAGATGAATGTGGAGATTCGTAACCCTGACGGGAGCCTCGCGCACGAAGTCGAAGGAGCACGGCTTCCTTCTGGGTTTGCGGGCGTCCCAGGGAAGGTCTGCGCTCAGAAGTATCTGAGGAAGGCTGGCGTTCCAGCCGCTCTGCGCAAGGTGGCGGAGGATGGAGTGCCTGTCTGGCTACAACGCAGTGAGCCCGACCATGAGAAGCTGCAGACTCTGGCTGCCGATGACCGATACGTCGGGGAGACTGATGGCCGCGAATTGTTCCGGCGCCTCGCTGGCACCTGGACTTACTGGGGTTGGAACTACGGTTACTTCGCCAGCGAGGCAGACGCTCGAGCCTACTACGACGAGATGTGTTACCTCATCGCCAGCCAGCGCTCGGCTCCGAATAGCCCTCAGTGGTTCAACACCGGGCTGAACTGGGCCTATGGCATCACCGGACCGGCCCAAGGCCACCACTACATCGATGGCACAACGGGCGATTTACACCTCTCTGAGGATGCTTACACTCACCCTCAGCCTCACGCGTGTTTCATCCAGTCTGTTAGCGATTCATTGGTTGGAGGAACCGAGTCGATTATGGGGCTGTGGAACCGTGAGGCTCTACTCTTCAAGTATGGTTCTGGAACGGGCTCCAATTTCTCAAGAATCCGTGGAGCCGGCGAACCACTCTCAGGCGGCGGCAGCTCGAGTGGCCTACTCTCATTCCTCAAGATTGGGGATCGCGCCGCGGGCGCAATCAAATCAGGCGGAACTACACGCCGCGCTGCCAAGATGGTTACTCTCGACCTCGATCATCCTGATATCGAGGAGTACATCGATTGGAAGCTCTCTGAGGAAGAGAAGGTCTCGGCTCTCGTCATCGGCTCGAGTATTCTGCAGAAGCATGCCAACTCGATTATGGGGGCAATCTGGGCTCACGACGATGACGATTCGCGCTTGAGTCCGACCGAAAATGGGGCATTGAAGATGGCAATGGTGAAGGCTGTGCGAGACAGCGTTCCTCAGCCGCACATCAAGCGTATTCTCGACCTCGCCGGCCAGGGCTGGAAGGGAATGACCTTCGAGAAGTTCGATACAAACTGGCAAGGCGAGGGCTACAATACCGTCTCGGGCCAAAACTCGAACAATTCCGTGCGTGTCCCTAACTCATTCATGGACACACTGCGAGACGAGGGAGAATGGAATCTCTACCACCGGACCGAGTTGGAACGAGCGGCGGAGGCCGGCCGTGAACCGGCGCCATGCCGCACTATGCCTGCAGCAAATCTCTGGAACAAAATTGCTTACACCGCTTGGGCCTGTGCCGACCCAGGAGTGCAGTTTGACACTACTATCAACGAGTGGCACACCTGCCCAGAAGGAGGGCGAATCAACGGTTCAAACCCCTGCAGTGAGTACATGTTCCTCGATGATACAGCCTGCAATCTTGCCAGCATCAATCTCCTCCACTACTACGACAAGAGCTCGCAAACCTTCGATGTTGAGGATTTCCGACACTCCGTTAGACTGTGGACTACTACCCTCGAAATCAGTGTCCTGATGGCTCAATTCCCTTCCGCGGAAATTGCTCGTAAGTCCTACGAATACCGAACCCTAGGCTTGGGCTATTGCAACCTTGGCTCGCTCCTGATGCACATGGGAATACCCTATGATGACGAGCGAGGATACGCAATTTGCGGCGCTCTAACTTCAATTATGTGTGGAGAATCCTATGCAACAAGCGCCGAGATGTCTTCCGTGCTTGGGCCGTTCCCAAATTATTCGGAGAATGCCGACCACATGCTGCGCGTGATGCGAAATCATCGCCGCGCGGCCTACGATGCTCCTGCCGAGGAGTACGAAGGGCTGACGGTTGCTCCAGTTGGGATCAACTCGAAGAAGTGTCCGAAGGATCTCCTTGAGGCTGCTCGCGCCGCTTGGGATCGGGCTCTACGTGAGGGCGGAGAGCACGGGTTCCGCAATGCTCAGACCACCGTTATCGCACCCACCGGTACGATCGGCCTTGTGATGGGTGCGGATACGACTGGTGTCGAGCCACAGTTCTCTCTCGTGCAGTATAAGCAACTGGCTGGCGGAGGCTCGCTGAGAATAATCAACCACGGAGTACCAAACGCTCTGAGGCGCTTGGGTTACTCCGACAAAGAAACCGAGAGGATTCAGGAATATATCATGGGAACTGCATCGCTTCGCAACTGTCCAACAATCTCGTCGAAGGTGCTCAAAGCAGCCGGCTTTGACGCTGCCAAAATCAAGAGTATTGAGGCGAACTTCCCTGATGTCTTCGACATTCGTTCCGCCTTTGCACCTTCGATTCTTGGTGAGGAATTCTGCACCGGAACTCTCGGGATGTCGACGGAGCAATACGAAGATCCATTCTACGACACCCTCGGCAGCCTCGGATTCTCCAATACTGAGATTGACCAAGCAAACGACCACGTCTTCGGCTACGGAACCATCGAGGGTTCACCCGGACTGAAAGACGAGCACTTAGCTGTCTTCGACTGCGCGACGCCGTGCGGAAAGTATGGCGAGCGCTCGATTGACTGGAAGGCTCACGTCATGATGATGGCGTCCGCTCAGCCATTCATCTCGGGCGCGATCTCGAAGACAATCAACATGCCAGCGGATGCGACGATAGAGGAGATTCGGGCAGCATACGAATTGAGTCATGAGACTATGAACAAAGCCTGCGCAGTCTACCGTGACGGTTCGAAACTTTCCCAACCGCTGATGAATAAGCTCGTCGACGCAACCAGTATCTCCGACGAAGATGAAGAAAACGAGGCGGTCACCGTTGTCCACAAGATGGTCGAGGAAACCGCCGCTGCTCTACCTATTCCAGCCCCAGCGGCGACTGTGCTCGCCGAGCAATTCGTCCACAATTACATCGCTACGCGCTGCCCGCTGCCAGACGTTCGCTCATCGAGCACGATGAAGGCACGAGTCGGGGGGCACACGGTATATCTCTCGTCGAGCACTTACGACGATAGCCGTCTCGGCGAGATTATGATCACTACCTCAAAGGAGGGCGCAGCCTGGAGGTCGCTACTCAATCAATTCGCTATTGCCGTCTCAATTGGCTTGCAGTACGGCGTTCCGTTGGAAGCCTTCGTCAAGTCATTCACCTTCCAGAAGTTTGAGCCGAGCGGAATGGTCAGTGGCGGAAGCGGCCGAGTGAAAATGGCAACCTCAATTGTTGACTACATCTTCCGTGAATTGGCAATCCAATATCTCGACCGAGATGATTTGGCTCACGTATCGGCAGAAGATATGGAGACTACCTCGATTAGCCGACCTGAACAGACTGATGATGGAGTCGTTCGCACGCAGGGTGAGAGGCGTAATGTTCAGCTCACCCTTAACGCAGTCACCCCTACGGAAGACAACGACTCTCGTATTCGCCGGTTGGCTCGTGAGCGCGGCTTCACAGGAGACATCTGTGATGACTGTGGTGGTAGCCAAATGCAACGAAGTGGCACTTGTCTCAAATGTGCAGAATGTGGTTCAACCACCGGTTGCTCCTGATTCAGAGCAGTTCCAAAGATTCGGGATTTCGCATCTCAATCCAGCGCAGCAATTCCTCGTAGGCAATAGTGTCCTTTGCGGAAATCGACGAGCACGTCGCAACAAAGGCAGCAGGTGCAACGCCGGCCTGTTCTGCGATTAGATTCCCGACGCGTGACCGACCAACTTGAGATGATACCAACCAAGCGGTCACAAGCATCGAGTGAGGGTCGCTGGGGTTCGCAGAAAGATAGTCGCGAAGGCCGGATTCGACAAGTCGTTGTACCGCCCTTTCAACACCACTCTCGAGAATGACATTCGCACGAGGGACAAATTCCTCCTCCGATAGGCGTGCTAGGCCGCCGACGAAAGATGCGGTGAGGATAATGACCGACAAGTCATCGTTGAGAAGCAGTCGATCGGCGAGGGTCAAAGCGAGTTCTCGCTCTTGAGAATGGATTCGAGGTAATGCCTCAGCAACCGTCCTGCGAGCACTAACCGAGCGATGATCGGCAGAGGCAACGAGGATGTCTCGGGTCTCATCTGGTGAGTGTGAGAGCATCTGCAATCCGGCGCGAACAAAGGGTGCACAGGAGTCTCCCTCTGCCTGACCCAAGCCCTCGAATACCCGAGTAGGGACGTCGAGGGTTGAGCAGAGTTGCAAAGATACTGAGAAATTTTCGAGCCAGAGTGGCAAGATTTCGGATGCAGATTCTGCTCGCATAGAGAGGGTGTCGAGGATGCTTGTCGCGGCCATCGCACCTGCTGGATGAGGAGGGAACGGATCCACAGTGCCACGATTCTGCGACCATTCCAATTGGTGCCGCCCGGAGATGTTTGAGTAAGGTAAATTTGCGGGCGTCACTGCGTAAGCGATTGCCTCGAGCAGGTAGTAACAGTCATCTCGCGCAACCTTAGTTCCGCCCAGCGCCAATCCCTGAATCAACGAAGCGGCAAGATACCAACGATCGGTGTCCGGAGACATCTCATCAAGAGCCATTGCCAACCAGTCACGAGCTAGCAAGACCAGAACTCGCTCGGCAACCTCAGCGGCATTTGATTCCAGCCAACGAGATTCAGCCTCCTCAATATCGATAGAACGCTTGACATGATCTGGAATATGATCGTCGCAGACCTCAGTCAGACGTAGATTGAATCCCTGACGATCAATTGCGAAAATTCCAGCGGCCTGCCGAACTAGAGACTCAGCATCAGAAGGTGGAATTGCTGGGAAATCAGGAAGTTCGAGCGGTGGATTTGGTAGCGGTGCCAAAAGGAATGCTTCTCGCACCGCCAACTTCAGCCGCTCGTCGGCCATCTCCCAGACCAAGGCACTGCCTTCTCGTCTGGCCATTCTGGGCCACCCAACTCAGATCTCGAGCTCGATGTTCAGGTTCTGGATGAGTTCCTTGTACCTGTTACGAATCGTAACCTCGGTCACGCCAGCAACCTCAGCGACCTCGCGCTGGGTTCGGCGCTTACCGCACAGAACCGAAGCGATGTAGATAATCGAAGCAGCGATTCCAGTCGGGCCGCGCCCGCTGGTCAACTCCTTCTCCTGAGCCTTGGCGATGAGTTCGTACGCCTTCGCCTGGACTTCCGCGTCGAGGTCAAGACCTGAGCAGAATCGAGGAATGTAATCCTCGGGCTTAGTTGGTGGGATCTTCATCTTCAATTCGCGCACCATGAATCGGTAGGTGCGGCCAATCTCCTTGCGACCGGTTCGGCTAGCCTCGCCAATCTCATCGAGAGTGCGTGGATTGTTGCACTGGCGGCAAGCAGCATAGAGAGATGCAGCAGCCACACCTTCGATGGAACGACCACGGATGAGTCTCTTCTCTACCGCCTTCTTGTAGTTCACAGCCGCAGTCTCGCGGATGCTCTTTGGCAAATCGAGGCGGCTGGCCATGCGATCCAACTCAGCTAGGGCCATGGCAAGATTGCGCTCGGTTGCGTTACTCACGCGCGAGCGCTTCTGCCACTTCCTCATTCGATAGAATTGCGAGCGGTAGCGGGAAGAAATTGTCTTTCCAGAATAATCCTTGTTCTGCCAATCGATATCGGTCGAGAGACCTTTGTCGTGAAGCATGACGGTCATCGGAGCGCCGGTTCGTGCGCGCTGATCTCCCTGCTCCGGGCTGAACACACGCCACTCGGCGCCCTGATCGATTACCTTGTCTTCGAGAACAAGTCCGCAGTCATTGCAGACTACCTCTCCTCGAGTTTCGTCTCGAATCAAATTTCTCGATGCACATTCACTACACTTCACTATGTCTTCTACCAGATATTCTGACATTCAATCAAACCTCCTTTCAGACAGAAAGGTAATATATTCGCAAAGGACTTCCTATTTAAACCTTAGAGATAAGAGGAGGACACTGTCAATCGCTCATCTGCGAGCCTATCCTCTGCTTCGCGAACGGTGAAATAGCAACGGACCTTAGCGGGTCTGTTAGAGAGGCGTTGATGTGGAGTCGTGGCCCCCTGTGAAAATCAGTTTAACTCCCGGGAAGAGAGTGCTTTTCCTGACAAAAGACCTCGGGTTGATTCGGAAGCAATTGTACGAAGGACTCGACTTGAGGATGGAAGATTTGTCCGTCGACGACTTGTTGGACGACATCAACACAGATGTGATGACTCCAGCTTGGGTTTGCTTTGACCACGATCCCGCTGTGCTCGCTGAGAATGCCTACGCCGGTCTGCTCCACGAAGGACGTCGGGTATTCGAACAACGCGCTATGATGGACGGCGACTTCGAAGTAATTGTGAGTGGACACAGAAAAGGAACTGGAAGCAGTCGAGAGACCGCTGCTCAATGCGAGCGATGGTCAGGTATTCGTATCGTCATCGCGGCTTCATTTGCGCCCATCCACGAGCGGAATAACATCAATCTCGGCCAGCTGATGGGCGACCATTCGATGCTCGAACGCTTGCAAAGTGGTGAGAGTATCGGCCTTGCAGAGTTCACTGAAAAGTACGATCCTGTAACTCAACTAATCATCGAGAATGGTGGCATTTTTCCCTTCGCGAAGAAATTGAAGGGAGGTGATGTGGCCTTGCCTGTGGTGAGTACCGAGCCAGTGCCTATGACAATGGCTGAGAAGATGATTTCAAACAAGCTACTCGGTCAAAACGGTACACGGGGTTACGTGAAACCTGGTGATGCCGTTCTCGCTCAAGTCGATGGTGGTTATTCTCACGAATTCACCACCGCGCAAGTTCACAACTTCCTCGCAGCGGAGTACGGCGGCGATTATGCCTTGCCAAACCCGCCGAAATTCGCCGTCTTTGAGGATCACTTACTGTATGCGACAGGCGTGACTCGATTCAGCAGGTTCGCAGATAAAATTCAGATGCTGCGCGACCTGCAAGTAGCATTCCAGCAACACACAGGCGTGCGAGACTATTCTGCGGTTGATGGAGTAAGTCCAGGAATTTGTCATCAGGTGGCTCGTGAGGAATTCATCGATGTCGGCGATTTCATTCAAGCAACAGATAGCCACACTTGCATGGGTGGGGCAAGCAACGCACTGACATACGGCGTTGGCTCCACCGAGTATGCGAACCTCGTTCACAACCAATTCGCCTTCGTCAAAGTTCCCGAAAGCATCCGCTTCGAATTGGTAGGGCGCCTCGACCCTGGTTGCACTGCCAAGGATGTAATTTTACACATTTTATGGAAATATGCAGCACAGTCTGATACTCTCGACCGTTCGATGGAATTTGGCGGCCCAGGACTCGCTTCACTCTCTATGGATGAGCGAGCAACGCTGTGCAACATGGCGACTGAGTGTTCGGCAAAAACCGGCATTTGCGAGCCTGATGATCTGACTGTTGAGTGGTTGCTCGACCGCCGTGATGGCTTGACTGAAGAAGATGTGCGGGCAGCCTTTGTGCTGCCCGACGAAGATGCTCAGTATCATGGTGGAGTTCACACCATTGACCTATCTTCTATTCGTCCGATGGTGGCGCATCCGGGCGACCCAGATGCTGGTATTCCATCCGACCCAACTAACGGAGCTTACATCGATGAGTTGGGTGAAGTTGCTATCGACATCGCTTATGCTGGCTCTTGTACAGCTGGAAAGGACGATGATTTCGCTTACTATGCGATGGTAGCAAGCGCTGCTCTCAAGGCGGGACTGACCATTGCAGATGGTGTGGATTGCTACATCCAATTCGGCTCGAAGACAGTGAAAGACCTCTCCGAGCAGAATGGGTGGACTGAGTTATTCGAGCGGGCGGGAGTTCAGTTAATCGACCCAGGCTGTGGGGCCTGTATCGGCGCTGGACCGGGGGTCTCAGATCTCGAAGAACAGGTTACTGTGTCGGCGATAAATCGCAATTTCCAAGGTCGTTCGGGCCCGGGAAAACTGTACTTGGCGAGTCCACTGACGGTGATGGCAAGCGCTTTCACTGGAAAAATCACCGCGTGGCATCCAGACCTTTTTGAGTGATTAGTATTAACTAGCGACTTTTACGTCTGAGTCGATAGTATCAGTGAGGCATTGTCAGCATAGGCATCGTTGTAGCCGTACTCCAGGTATGCGTTCAACGTGACTCGGGCCCAAGCCGAATCCGCTGGAACCTGTCCAATCTCGTCGTGAAAGTGGATTCCGGTCGTGTAGTTGCGGTCGGCCGCGTAGACAGGCCCGATTCCTCCCGAGAGGAGGAGGTTGCCGGAAGAATCGAAAAATTCTACTAGCACCTCCATGCAGTCATTCTGATTCGAATAACCTCCAATGTATGCCGTGAGCGAGTAGGTTAGATTTCCCCAGCCGATCTCTTCTGAGATTCCGGTGAGGTCGATCTCCTGGTGCATTGTTGAGTCTCCAGTTCCCCCTCCGAAGTAGTTCGATCCCCTGTCGGCCGGCCCCGGATCGGTCTTCTGCAGGTAATCCAAGACATCGTAGACCCAAGTCGTCATCGTTCCGTTATCGACCCATCCCGGCACAGATGCGTCGAATCCGGGAGTCATTCCGCGCTCGAGCTCCCCGTCGCCATTGAAGATCAGATTAACTCCCAGTTCGGCATCCGGCGGCCCGGTCGGCTCCAAGCCAACGGCTCGTCCGTCCAGATCCCACTCGGACCTCAGCTCAACCCCCATGTGATGCAGTGCCGTAGGCACGATGTCAACCGCGTCGGGGGCTGGCCAAATTGTACCTGAGGACTCAGCGCCCCAGATGATTAACGGGACCTCTCTGTGCTCCGGAATGTTGCTTCCGTGCCAGGTTTCTGTGCCTGCATGGTCCGATGATATGATCACCATCCAGTCCTCCTCGGCGTAGTTAGCCCTAGCGAATATAGCATCCATTATCATGCCAAGCCATGCATCGCTCTGATTCATGGCAGCGACATACTGGGGAATCGAAGGGTGGAAACCGTAGCCGTGTCCTGCTGCATCCGGGGCGTCGATGACTATCGTCACTGCGTCCATCTGCTTGTTAGCAAGGTCAGTGGCAAGCTGTGTTGCGATAGAATTGTCGCTCCCTGTGACATACATGT
>JAQXEV010000095.1 GCA_029250665.1 Candidatus Thalassarchaeaceae archaeon
ACAAGGTGGATAGCACACCAGCGAACCTAGCTCTGACCAACCCATTTTGGGAGTTTGAAAATGAGACGAATTTGACTGAAGCCGGCCTTCACGATGTTTGCCTTCGAGGACATAAGGGTGCTTTGCAGTCCTCGCCTTATCGCGATGAATACCGTCGCTTGATGGGTCCCGTTTTGGCGCTTGAATACGATGATGGTGAGCATATTCTGTGGTGGATGCCGATTAATGGAACTGAGATTGAACTCAGAGTCTCAGACCAAGATTGGGGCCTACCCTATTGGCTGGCCTCAAACCTACCTTACACCATTACTTACGGGGTCACTGGCAATGCCTTCTGCCCCTCAAGTATTATTGTTCCAGAGATGGAGACGAGCGGTCCGTGGAATTGGACTTTCTCGGACCGCTCGACAATAATGATTCCACCCGGTGACAATGGCGACGGCACTCTGTATTTCGAATCGGCTGGATGGCTAGCCTTCTGTCAGATGGGGGATATGATGCGCTCGTATCGACTGGTTGAAGGGGAGGACGTTCTTCTGGTTCCTGGCGATCTTGATTCGGGTCTTACGCTGAGTCAATATGTCATTGTGAATCGTGAAAATACATCGATGGATGTCCGAGTCGAATGGACTGGGGACGCTCCATCTTCGGACGTTTGGGAGGTCAGCATCCCAGATTTCGTAGAAGCTCATTCGGATGCTGTCATCGACATTTCACCGAGTGGAGAATTGTCGCTGTATCGAGCGGTCTGGGTAAGTGTAGATGAGGGCGAAATCACCGTTCATCTCGCCGCGCGCTGTCCAGTGGATGGCTGCGAGGTGGGCTGATGCGGATCGCTGTGCTCGGTGTCGGTGCTATCGGAGGAGTCGTCCTCGGTGCGCTTTCAGACACCGATGCTGACCTCGTCGCTGTTTCACGTGGGTCAGGAGCATCGAACCTAGAGATGGTCGGTCTGATTCTGCATTCTCCGGAAGGGGCGATTGAGATGATACCACCCACTCGTTTCTTGGTTGTGGATAGTGAGGAAGGTCCTGTATCTGAGCAAATTCGGGGAACCTGCGATGCCGCTATTCTCTGTGGTAAGGCGGCATCGACTCCTGTTCTTGCTCAATTGGCTGAGGAGCTATTGATCCCTGGCGGGTTGGCCATCAGCGTTCAGAATGGACTTGGCCATCCCGAAATGCTCGCGCACCGACTGGGGCGTGAGCGCGTTCTAGGCGGCTCGATTACTCACGGCGCTTGGCGTGATGGTGAAGGCGAGGTGCATTGGGTTGGCCGTGGCGCCGTGCGTTTGGGCAATCTCGATGGAGGACCTCCTGGAGAGGTTGCATCCACTCTTGTGGCTGCACTGGATGCTGCTGAATTGGAGCCGATTTGGTCGGAGGATGTCCAGATTATCGTTTGGCGGAAGTTGCTACTGAACGTTGCGATCAATCCAGTTTGTGCTATCGCTGGTGTTCGTAATGGTGCCCTTGCCGAGGTTCCTGAACTGTGGGAACAAGCGATGGCTGCGATGGTGGAGGCTGCGGCTGTGGCGAGGGCCTCGGGCGTTGATTTGGGCGAGATAGATTTTGATTCGCATCTTCGCAAGGTGGTTGAGGCCACTGCCGACAATCGCTGCTCGATGTTGCAGGATGTGATGGCTGGCCGCGCCACTGAGATTGATTCACTCTGTGGCGCAGTGGTCGAGCGCGGCGAGGTTGTTGGAATTCCAACGCCTGCAAATCAGTCTCTTTACGCGCTCGTCAAAGGTATCGAGAGATCAGGCGAATTCGCTTGATTTACTCGCAATCGATGTTGTAGTGCAGCCCGACGTTTTCCCGTCGAGCGATTGAGGCTTCGATGACAAGCTCGGCGCAGATAATCAGATTTCGTAACTCGACCATGTCCTGAGTTGGCTTTGTAGCATGCCAAATGGGCACTACTTCAGAGCGGATTTGGGCAATACGACGACTTGCTCGCTCAAGCCTAACGTCACTCTTCACCAGCCCGACATCATTGGTCATCATACTGCGCAGCGCCAGTAAGTCGCTGCGAAGAGCGCCGTGTTCAGCTAATTCATCGAGGTCCTCACCCCGCCATCGGGTGATGTCCTCGACAATATCTGGCAGTAATTCACTCTCTGCCAGTCTGACGATATCACCTGCTGCTCGCTCAGAATAGACAACCGCCTCAAGCAGTGAGTTCGAAGCCAATCGATTCGCCCCGTGCAGTCCAGTCTGAGCAACCTCTCCTATCGCATACAGTCCCGGTAGAATATGACCCTCGTGAAGGGCTCGCCCTTTCTCGTCGACCGTTACTCCACCTACGAGGTAGTGAGCGGCGGGGCGGACGGGAATTGGATCTGGGCCGAGGTCAATTCCGAGTTCCGCGACCCGGCTAGCAATCGTGGGAAACTCGTCGCGGAGCGCAGCGGCATCGAGATGTTCAGTCACCAGCAGAACATGTGAATCTCCACTATTCTTCAATTCGCGATCTGTAGCTCTGGCGACAACATCGCGAGTATCGAGAGATCCTTTCTCGGAGTAGCGTTGCATGTACGAAGAAGCGGCAGGTGAACCAGCCTCTGAAAAACCACCAGCAGCCCTCCACGATTCATGCTCGGAGCGAGTCATCAGAATCGCCCCGTGCCCTCGCATGGCCTCAGTAATCAAGAACGGATTCTCGGAATCGACGGCCAAAGCCGTCGGATGAAATTGTATGAATTCCATATCGGAAACATCTGCACCAACCCGATGAGCCATCGCCACGCCATCCCCTGTAGAAACCGGCGGGTTGGTGGTAGCAAGGTGAAGCATCCCTGCTCCTCCAGAAGCCAAAACCACGCAGCGCGAAGCCAACGTGTACACTTTGCCGTCTGGAGCCAAGCACCACAATCCTGCAACACCTGCAGATGGCTCACTCAGGTCACGGCGAACAAGGTCGAGCACCATCCAATTTTCTAAAATGCGCAGACCTGATTCGTATTCTCCCGCAACGCCGCGAGTCAAAGCACGCTCAATCTCAGCTCCAGTTCGATCTCTTGAATGCAATATCCTGCTCTCAGAGTGTCCACCCTCGCGTGTCAAATCATACAATCCGTCAGCACTCAAATCGAATTGAACACCATGTTCGATGAGGTCGCGGATGCGCATAGCAGCCTCAGTAACAACAGAGCGCACCACGCCCTCGTCGCACAAACCACCTCCAGAGGCCAAAGTATCGCGAACATGCGCTTCCAAGGCCTCCTCATTGTCAACCTCCAGAACTCCAGCGATGCCACCTTGAGCCCAGTTTGTGGAGGAGGTCGAGAGGCTTTTCTTGGTGACGATAGCGACTGACAAACCGGCACGAAAGCAACGAAGCGCTAGGAATAACCCAGCGATGCCCGAACCAATGACTGCTACATCGACCGGCGGCAGTGAACGATTCGAATCATCCTCTGCCATGCTAATTCCTCAGAGGATTTACCATTGAAGATTGTCCACCCGCCGACTACGCCTTCGGCGTTTGAAATAAGTGTCTGCAATCGTATTGCGAACCTTGCCGATGCCTCAACCTTCATAGTCTGTAATGGGTCACGGCAAGCCTGACGTCGGACATTTTTCCTTCGTCAAAAGGGTGATGGGATGCACTTGTTGAGGATTGAAGTTGAGAATTTCAAATCATTCGGCGGTGAGATTACAATTCCGTTTGATGAAGGATTCACAGCGATAACCGGTCCTAATGGCTCAGGGAAGTCAAATTCTGGCGACGCCATCCAATTCGTTCTCGGCACACGTTCGACAAAGGTCATGCGAGCAGACAATGTTGCTGATTTGATATTCAATGGCGGAAAGCGCGGCAAACCCGCGCGTCATATGTCGGTGACGCTCGTTTTCGCTAATACTCCTGAGTTGGATGGGCGTCGCCGTCTTCGTGTTGATGAGGATGAGGTTTCTTTCACGAGGAGTGTTCGATTGAATCGAAAGAATCAGCCTAACTCCTCTTACAGAATTGGTGAGCGCAGCGTTACTGCGACTGAGATGCGCAGGACTCTAGCTGAGGCCGGATTACATGGCGATGGTTACAATATCGTGCTTCAAGGTGATGTCACTACTCTTGCTACGATGACTGATTGGAAGCGCCGCGGTGTGCTCGAGGAAGTTGCTGGAGTCACTGCTTACGATTCTGAGATTCGCGGCGCGAATAATCAGCGAAAGGCTGTCGAACATGATATCGAGACGATTGAATTGTTCGAGGCGGATCAGAAGTCGCGCCTGAAGAAGTTAGAGAAGGAACGCGAACAGGCGCTGAAATATCGCGATTTGAAAGAGCAATTGGATGCGGCGAGAATTGTTCTCGCTCAGGCGCGTTATCGAAATCGCGTCGATGAGATTCGCATGCTCAACGAAGACCATCAGAAATACTTGGAGCGGGATCAAAAGGTCCGTGAGAGTGTTCGTACGAATGAGTCCCGACTACTCTCTCTGGAAGAGGAGCTCGTCAAGATAACTCGCGATCTCGAAGATATGGCGACTGGTGAATCGAAGGCTGTGATGGACCAGATCCGAACTTTGGAGATTGAAGTTGAGACCAGTCGGGATCGTATTGGTGATCAAAAGCGAGCCTCATCGGATGCTAACGATGAGGTAGAGGAAGTCCAAGGCGACCTCGATTCAGTCTTGGCCGCGGTCGAGAAATTGGTCGAAGAAGTCGACGCTGCAAAGCAGGCTGTCGAGGGCGCAGATGGAGACCTTGACAAGGCTGAAGCCGATGAGAACGAGGCGCGCAAGGCCATCGAATCTGGTGACAGGCACTCACGCGATCTGAATCGCGCTCTTGGATTAGCGACCGACGAGGTCAACAAAGTTCACGCAAGTCGAGCCGAGGCTCGTCTCGAATCAGATAGGGCTGAGCAGGCGGCTAGATTGGCTTCGGACAATTTGGCTGATTTGGAAGAACAGTACGAAATCGTCTCGCTGGAACGAGATGATTTGGAACTCACCGGAGAAGACCTGCGCGAGGACAAACCCCCTGAGGACCGAGAGTCTTTGGCGGTCCAACTCACTAAGCTGCAGAAGCAAGAGGTTGAACTTCGCAAAGATCGCGACCGGGCCGAGGAACAATTGCGTGAGGCAAATCGCGCATTGGATCGAGTTCGAGCAGCGCAGGAGGCTCGCTCCTCTAAGCCAGGATCTGCGGTCACTCTCCGCTCACTCGCCAAGTTGCGAGAGAGTGGAGAGATACGAGGTATACTCGGTTCTCTTGGCGAATTGACTTCACCGAAAGATAGCGCTCACGAGGAGGCTCTTTCCTTCGCCCTAGGCGGTGGCATGAATTCTATCGTCGTCAGCGACGATGAGGTTGCGGGTAGTTGCATCAAGTGGCTAAGAGCCAATGGTGGCGGCCGTGCTACCTTCCTCCCACTCAACAAAATCAGCGCATCTCGCGCTCAAGGACGTGCCCTGATGGTCGCCCGTAACCCCGGAATCATCGGCTTCGCACACGATTTACTCGACTTCGACGAGGCAATTGAGACGGCGGTGCGCTTCGCCTGTCGCAATACTCTCATCGTGCAATCAATGGATGTTGCACGCCGCAATATGGGTGGCGTGCGAATGGTCACGCTCGACGGTTCAATCGTCGAAGCAACTGGAGCGATGACCGGTGGTTCCGCTTCCAGGGGCGCCCGTCCCTCATTCGGAGGGGCAGGTGCGGCCGGTGCCGGAATGGAGAATCTCGAGGCTGCGGTCGAGCGCGGCAATCTGCGCTATGCGACAGTCGAAGCCGCGCTGAAGGAAATCCGTGACAGTCAAAATGATGTCCGTAACAGAATTCACGGCCTTGACGATAGTAATCACTCAGTCAAACTGAGGAATTGGAAGGCCGACGTCAAGATTGCACAGAAGCAGGTTGACGACATCAGCCGAAAGGTCGTCGAAGCCCGTACTGAGCACGATAAGCTGGAGGAGGCAAGCCGCAAGGCGACCGAGGCTGCAACCGACGCCGAGACCAATTACGAGTCAGCCGCAGAAGCCCGACGGCAGGCGGCTGAGGCGTTACAGAATCAGACCCCCGACCATCTTTCTCAACTACTCAGAAGCGCTCAGGATACTCGAACTGAGGCTGAGCGAACCAAACTCAGAGCTGAGGCGGACATCACTTCAGGTGACGAGCGACTGCGAGTCCTCAACGATCGCAAGAATGATCTGACTCGAGCCCTTGAGCACCAAAACACAATCATCACATCAGCGACCACAGCCATCGAACAACTCGATGCTGCGATTACCAAGGCTGAAGAAGACCTGAAGGAACTCAGGGAGACGGCCTCACAATTCAACGAGGAACATCAGATCCTCACCACTCGCAGGGACGAAATCGTCGATGAGCGCGCAAGCCTGCGCGCTCATATCGAGCAGATGCAATCTCAGCGCGAGACCATCAAGGCGAGACTAGAGGGTCTTGTCGAGAATATCAGGAACAAAGAAGGGACTTTGGAAGAGCTCAAGGCAGAACTCGCCGAGAACCAGATTGCCCTGCCTGATTCAGACATTCAACTGCCAACAGTGGCCGAGGCGGACAAAGGGGTGCAGGGCCTTGACCGCCGCCTCGGCCAACTCGGCGACGTGAATATGCTAGCGATCGAAGACTACGACATAACAGTCGAGAGAATCGCTGGACTCGTCGCCGACGGCAAGCTCTGCAAAGAGCGCCATGCAATGCTCGTCAGCCTCGCAGAGCAATTGGAAGAGGAGAGGCGAACACGGCTTGTCGCTGTGTTCGAACAAATCAACACCAACTTCACGAGAGCGTACAAATTACTCCAGCCAGGTGGCGAGGGAGAGTTGCAGTTGGAGAACCCGAAGAACCCGTTCGAGGGTGGTTTGAGGATGGCTTGCATTCCGCCAGGAAAGAGCAAGAGAACACGCCGAAGCTTCCTCTCTGGAGGTGAGAAATCGATGGCTGCACTGGCCTTCATCTTCGCGATTCAAGATTACGAACCGAGCCCGTTCTACTACTTCGATGAAGTCGATCAGAACCTCGATCCATTCAACGCTGAGAGAATTGCAACACTTTGCCGAATTCGCAGTACTCACGCCCAGTTCATTATGGTGACACTGCGCAAGGTAAGCCTCACTCTAGCTGACCACCACATCGGAATCACACACGCTGGAGATGGCTGCAGCCGCCGGATTGCTGACTTCAACAGGGCGGCTGCGATCGAGTTGGGCGAAGAGTTCGAGGCCGAGCAAGAGGCGATTGCCGAGGCACAGAAGGCGAAGGAGAACATGGGTGACTTGCCCACTGAAGAGGCGATGCCGAAGGTTCCTGAGCCGATGGAGCGACCTCAGAGCCTTGGCGGCCTCGCCGATCGTGCTGGGGTCGAAGTGACTGATGAGGAGATATTAGGTGACGAATTGCCTGAGGTTGAGGCGGTTTCTGCTGATGCCAGCGATACCGAATCAACGCTGACTTCACTCATCGAGCGGACTGAGGAATGGTCCGAGGATATCGCAGAGAAGGAGGCCTCGACGCCATCTGCTGATGACGAAGAAGTGGCTGTTGCCACTGACGAGGTCGCTGGAGAGGTCGAAACCGAGCAGGAGTTGGAGTGACCAATGACTGTTTTTGATACGACCACAATGCGAGACGACATTGTGGCAAGCCTTCTCGAAGGCGAGCAAGACCTCGAGACTAGTCGCTATCTGGACCGACTCGTCGAACTCGCCAGCCTTGAAGAGGCTGAGCACCAATTCCTTATCGAGCCATTCGACCGTTCGGTCGCCCTTGTATTCCAATTATTCAGATCGAAAGATCTGGATCCTTGGGATGTCAATTTGACGAGTTTCCTAGAGATGTTCGACGAGAGAATCAAGACTGCTGAGAACATCGATTTGCCGACCTGCGGTCGTCTGATCCGAATGGCTTGGCAGATTCTTCGTGGCCAGGCCTCGACACTGATTGAGAGACAGGATCGAGCCTGGGACGACCTCGAGGATGATTTCCTCGATTTCGACGATGGAGGTTGGGAATCAGATTTCTCTGAGGACGATTACAACTTCTCGGTAGGAGTCGTAACCGGAGCTGCGGATTCGGTACTACCATCGATGTTTGAGGGACGTATCCATCGAGAAGAGAGCCGCCCGGTAACTCTCCTCGAATTGCTGATGGGGCTGCAGACAGCTAAGCAGATCTCCGAGGATCTCAAGCTTCGCGACGAGATTGCGAAGGAACGCCGCGAGGCCCATGCAAAAGCGAGGGCACGATTTTCAGGCAGTCTTCACATAGAGGACCTTGAAGCGGATTTGAAGCGAACTTGGGAAGCTCTGCGGGATCGAACCGTGGCAGAAAATGGTGCAGTTGACCTGAAGGACATAGTCGAGCAATTGCGCGACCGCTCACTGGATAAAGGCCTCGAATTCGATGAGGCAGAAGCAGAGGCACAGGTCACTGCGCTGGTATCGTCGCTCTTCCTAACTCACCGAGGTTACGCTGATTTAACTCAGAAATCTGGCCGTGATGGTACGATTACACTCAAAGATCTCCACCCCGATAACGGTGATTTCGACGCCTTGACCGAGGAGATCAATCCTAAGCCTGAGATGGAGGTGGCAGTCGATGTCTGACCCAGTTGAATTGTCAACCATAATCGAAGCGATTCTATTCAGTGCTGGTCGCTCGATGACAGTCGAGGAATTAATGGAGCAGACAGGGAAGACTCGTTCTGAGGTAACTGGGTCTCTGAATAATTTGCAATCCACAATCAAGCGTCGACGAGATTCTGCGTTACAATTGACCGAGGTTTCTGGAAGGTGGATATTCGAGGTACGCCCGACTCTTTCCACATATCTTCCCGAATCGGTTCGGCCGGATGTCCCTGCTCGATTACTACCGGCCGCTGCTCTCATCGCTTACCATCAGCCGATGAAGCAGGCGCAATTGGTTGACATGATTGGCGCCAAGGCCTACGATAGGGTTCGGGAATTGGCGAATCTTGGTTTCATCGACAGACGCCGGGATGGCTTGACTCGTAGACTGACAACGACACGTCGCTTTGCAGAGTACTTCGGTTGCCCGGATGTCGAATACAGGAAGGTCCGCGAATGGTTCCGTGCTGAGGCATCTAAGGCTGGACTGACAAGCGCTCAGTTAGCCGCTTCTCTATCGGATGAGCAGATGACTATCGAAGAATTTACCGAAGCCCCTTCTGAGGAAGCGATGGCGATGGAAGCTTCCCAGACCGAAGAGTGATGCGACTCGAAGAGTGCTGATTTCACTCGCCACGAACCTGTTTGAGAGCGGCTTCGACGGCAGCCATGGTGATTCGATCACCGCTTTCACGAACGATAGAGACAACTGGCTCGATCTCTTCCTGTTCAGCACCGGCGGATGCAATCATGTTGCGAAGGTGGAGTTTCATGTGGCCTGCCTGGATTCCGACGGTGGCTAATGCGCGTAGGGCACCGAGGTTCTGGGCAAGTCCAGCAGCTGCCATGACCTTAGCGAGGTCGTCTGCGGACTTGATTCCGAGTAGAGCGACATTGGCTTGGGCGCCGGGGTGGATGCGAATTGCTCCTCCGACCAGTCCCACAGCCATTGGAATCTCAATTGAACCGACGAGGTTCCCGGCAGCGTCTTTCTCCCAGTGCGTCATCGAGCCGTATCGGCGCTCATGAGCAGCGTAGGAGTGTGCGCCGGATTCGACGGCTCGCCAGTCTTGGCCGCAGGCGATTGCCACTGGTGAAATTGCATTCATGATTCCCTTATTGTGCGTGGTTGCACGGAATGGGTCAGCAGCGGCGAAATGGTAGGCTTGTAGCACACCATTGATGACTTCTGCACCACGCACTGGGTCATTTCCGGCATCTGACATTTCTCCCGGGGTGAAAGTAGCACTGACTCGAGCGAGTCTGTGAACTGCAAGATTGCTAATGATTCGCAGGATTACCGTTCCATTTGACAGGCTTTCGACGCGTGGCGCGATTGTTTCGGCCATGGTATTGACCGCATTTGCACCCATCGCATCTCTGCAATCTACTAGGATGTGGACGATGATCATTGGACCAGACTCGGTGTCTATAATCCGTGCCTCAACATCTCGACAGCCTCCTCCGAATTTGACAAGGATTGGGTCAACATCATTGCAGGCCTGGATGAGCTCATCCTTGGCGGCAAGAATTGCGGCTTTGGATGCCTCGGGATCATCACACCCGACGACTTGGATCTGACCTATCATCACCGGTTCGGTATTGTTAGAGACGAATCCACCAGTTGCTTGGCATCGCTTTGCCATGTTCGAGGCGGCTGCGACAACACTAGCTTCCTCAACGACGAAGGGAATCAGGTAGTGATCTCCATCGATGATGAAGTTCGTCGCCACTCCGATTGGTAGTGAATATCTGCCGATGACATTCTCGATCATTCGGTCGGCCGTACCTTCATCCAATTCTGCGTCAGCCCAGGCCTTGACCTGTTCGTCAGTCAGTCCAGCAAGCTCGGCTAACTTAGCGCGTCGCTCGGGTACGGAGAGCTTGTAGAATCCCTTCAATCGGCTGTTCTCAACTGGCATTGATTCACCAGTCCTCGCGACAGCGCTCCGGTTCTAAGCCCTTTGTGGCTGAAAGGCCGGAAACGGTGTCCTGAGCCCCTCTCTTACTTTCTGCAAAGAATGCCGATAATACATCTCGAATGAGGGGGGTTAGGGCTCCATAATGCATTTAGAGGCTCTCAAAAAAGCGTTAATTTAGTCGTTAACGCATCGTTAACGCATTGTGGAAGCGTTAGTAATGCGTTAATGATGATTTGTATAAAACGCACTATACAAAGCCTACAATCGCAAATGCTTGTGCGGAAAACCCAAGAAATGCGTTAAATCACGAGCCGAGAAGCGTGAGAACGCGTGAACATTATGTACTCATACGCCCGCGTATGTGATAATGGCCGAAGGGGCTCCAAGCATTCTCGATCTGCCTCCATTGCGAGGCAACCCCTTCGACCTGCGGCCGATTGAGCCAAGCCGTGCAGAATACCTAGTCGGCCGCGACAAACTTGTCACGGAGTGGAGAGAGCATCTGATTTCCCAAACTCCGAGGATGCTCCTCCTGGTCGGCGATAGAGGCTCTGGTAGAACTTCACTGCTCAACGCCCTTGCCTCAACCACATCCCGCCGACCATACATTGGGCAGATTTGGCCCGAGAGGGATGAACCAGTTCAGGGTGTAATCCATGAGTTGTCTGTGCATTTTGGAGGGTTCGAGATTCCACCTACGATGCAGCAGACCTCGGATAGGATGGTGGAAGCTCTTGACAAAGAGACTGGAACTCTGCCGTTGATAGCCTTCGATTACCCCGCTAAAATCGATCTAAATCCAATGCTCACACGTCTCTCTCCGTTACTCCAGAGACTCCGCGCCCTAGTCGTAGTCGTACTCACACCGTCCCAATTGGCTGGGTTAGATGAGGAGGTCCTCGAGATGTTTGACCCCCCTCATCATCTTCAGAACCTCGATGAGAGACAGATTCAGGTTCTGTCCAATCGTCGAATTGCCCGCTCAGCTAATCAGAAGTGGAACATTCGTCCGAATCTTTTGCAGGCGATAAAACAGCATTCTGATGGTAATCCTCGTCGTGTAATTCGATTATTGCGCGATTTGGTCGACGAGCGCCACAACCCGCAGGAAGGAGGTGTGCTCGAGCAATTGACAACATGGCGGGCGCCGCCAGTGCAGGATTCACCCCCTGTCGTGGCGACTCCGGAAAAACCTCAGCCAGTTGCAGAGGCGATGGCAGAGCCAGAGCCTGAGCCGGAACCGGAGCTAGAACCGGCCGTGGAAGATCCAGAGGACATCACCTCCTATTCTCAGAAGGAAGAATCCGATGAAGATGAGTACGCAGAGGAAGAAGAACTGGGCGAGGAGCCCGATGACCTCTGGGATGAGGGCGAAGAAGAGGAATTGGTCGATGAGGTTGTGGAACCTCCTACTTGGAATGATGAATTCGAGGCGCCTCA
>JAQXEV010000097.1 GCA_029250665.1 Candidatus Thalassarchaeaceae archaeon
GGACGATTGGGACTCTTGGGTTGAATTCACCCAGCGTGAAGGACACAGGGTTCAGGTCGTCGGTGACGATCTGTATGTGACTAATCCCGAGCGTCTTGCTCAAGGTATTGAGATAGGCGCTTCGAATGCGATTCTCATCAAACTCAATCAGATTGGAACGGTCTCAGAGACGCTCGAGGTAATCGGGATGGCAAAGGCTGCCGGCCTTGGCACAATCATCAGCCATCGCTCAGGAGAAACCGCATACTCAATCATCTCAGACATCGCTGTTGGCTGTGATGCAGGCCAAATCAAGACAGGTGCGCCAGCTCGTTCAGATAGGACAGCAAAATACAATCAATTGCTACGAATCAGTGAGCAGTGCGCCGATTACGCCAATGTTTTCTGAGTTCATTGAACGCATTTAGCCTTAGTTTTCGAGGCTGGCGAGAAGTAATGGTAGAACGATGGTTGCGTCGGACTCGATGACGAAGCGCGGTGTTTCAAGTCCGAGTTTACCCCAACTGATTTTCTCATTTGGCGGTGCGCCCGAATAGCCACCGTATGACGGGCGCGACTCAGAAATTTGCCCGAACCAGGCCCACAGTGGCACCTCTTGCCCAACGTCTTGGCGGAGCATAGGAACTACACAAATTGCGAAATCTCCTGCGATGCCACCGCCAACTTGCAGAATACCTGTTGGAGAATCATCCTCACGATACCAGTCTGCGAGCGACTGCATCGCGAACAAGCCACTCTTGACGATGTCAGTACTCTGAATTGTACAATCGATGACACGACTTACCAGAATATTGCCCAGAGTAGAGTCCTCCCAGCCGGGGACAAAGATCGGTAGATTTGCGTCCGCTGCTGCCATCAACCAGGAATCCTTTGGGTCGGAATCGAATTCCAGTTCTCCGTGAAGTAAGAGGTCGTAGAGATACTCGTGGGGAAAACGTCGGTCGCCAGCAGCTTCCGCATCCTTCCAAAGTTGCATTAGAGGCTTCTCGATGTAGCGAATTGCCTCTTCCTCGGGAATCGCTACATCAGTCACTCGATTCATCCCACGCTCAGCCAAACCAGCATCCGACTCCGCGCTCCAGTCTCGCCAATCCTGAACTCTCTCGTAAGACGAGGAGGCAACCAGCCTGAACAAGTCCTCCTCGAGGTTCGCGCCAGTGCAGCAAATTGCATGCACCTTTTGGGCGCGAATTGCCGGAGCTAATGATCGGCCGATTCCGGCAGTCGACATCGCTCCAGCGAGTGTAATAATCATCCGACCGCCGCCGCCGAGAAAGCCGTTTAGTGACTCGGCGCAATCAGCCAAAGCACCGGCATTGAAGTGATGGTAGTGGCGCTGAATAAACTCGCGAATCGACATACCTCAAGCCTCCTCACTGCCTTCGAGATCAGTATGCAAAAATCTCTCAACAACCTCGCGGCGCATCTGAACCAAGCCATCCATCGCGCCGCGCAAAGCCTCGTCAAGTGCATCGGCAGCAATCTCAGGATCGCTCCCACCACAAGTGAATGAATCGATAGCCAGCCAGCCGTTGCTGTAGTAGCAATGTGCACTGATGTGGCTTTCATCAAGAAGGACGACGGCAGCAAAGCCAGTCGGTGAGACACTGCCGTCGAATTCCTCGACATGCGAATGCACAATCCGCACACCCGCAGCATTCGCAGCCTCGACCATACACTCGAGCATCCATCCGCCGTCGTGCACCCCATTACGGTGGTATCCGGTGTAGTCGACGTAGACGTGCTTACCGTGCGAACGAGTCATCATACCACCTCAAGCAGGCGTACTCGGTGCAGGTTCCGATTTCAATGATTCTCAACAAAGCCAAGCCTTGAGTCGGCGCAATCCTTCCTGAATTACCTCTTCATCGGCCGCATATGAGATTCTGACAAAGCCTTCACCGCCAGCGATTAAACTGGTCGGAATCAGCTGCACTCCAGCCGCCAACGCCCCGTCGGCAAACTCGACATCGGTCATACCCGTTCCAGTGACATCCATGAACACGTAGAATGCTCCTTCGCACGCCCCTAAACGTAGCCCGGGAATCTCTGACAATCCCTCGGTCATGATGTCGCGGCGCTTCTGGTATTCTGTGTTGAATCGATTGACTGCGTCGTCGCATGATAGGGCGACGCGCGCGGCTTCCATGAGGAATGTCGGGATGTGAGAAGCCGAATTCGCTTGGGATTTGACTGCGGCTTTCATCGCATTGGATGGGCCGGTGAGGAAGCCGATGCGCATACCAGTCATCGCCCATGATTTCGACCATCCATTGACGACGAGCGTTCGCTCAGCCCCACCGGGAACTGCTGCTGGCGAGACATGGGGATAATCGGTCCAATTGAGGCGGGCATAGATTTCGTCAGAGACTATCCAGAGGTCGTGTTCGACTGCGATGTCGACAATCGCTTGAATTTCAGCCGGAGTAAAGACAGCGCCCGTCGGGTTGCACGGCGAGTTGAGTAAAATCATCCGCGTCTTGTCAGTAATCGCTGCTCGAATGGCATCGAGGTCCGGGTGAAAATCTTCTCTCTTGACCGGTACGTGGACCGGAACCGCTCCAATAAATTCGAGCATCGGCTCGTAACTGGCCCACGACGGGGCCAGAAGGATGGCCTCGTCGCCGGGCATTGTAGTGATCATGAATGAGTAGAGCAAAGCTTGCTTAGCGCCCGGCGTGATTACCACATCC
>JAQXEV010000098.1 GCA_029250665.1 Candidatus Thalassarchaeaceae archaeon
ACGGCTCGGCGAAGCAGCGCAGCCGTACAACCAATCAGAGCGATGGTGTAGCCAAATTCGACCATTCCGTTCCATGGACCATTCAGAATCTCTGGTAAGATGTGGTCAGAGAACCAATTGGCTGTAGCAAGATCGAACATATCGCTAGAGAGCATCAGGAACCCCCAGAACATGAGGACATGCATACCTCCGACAATACGGTCTTCGAGTACTCTCTTTTGACCCAACCAACCAGTGAGGACCTCCTTGATGCGTTGTCCCCAGGAATCGAATCGAGCATCGCTGGCACCTAGCATAACTAAGCGAGTGGCGAGTTGAACCTGATAGAGAAAGAAGCTAATCGAGACTCCTCCAATGAATAGTAGAATCATCCAGCCATCAAGTGGGCCGTATGTCTGAAGCAGTGGGTGCTCCATCTCTAATCACCTTCAGGCAACGGCCTGATACTCCTTGCAGGCGTGGCCGGGCCTTCAATCAACCGCTCCGCGCTAACTCTTCACTACCTCACTAGGGCCCATCCCAAATGCTCATGTCTCTCGCACCCTCACCCGTATTCATGGTCAGGGCATTCGCCCCCGGCAAGTGCATCTTGTTCGGTGAGCACGCGGTTGTCTATGGCCATCCGGCGGTGGCTGTGGCCATCGATTCAGGGGTTGAGGTTGAATTGACCGAATCAGACTCTTGGACCATCGAAGGCATGGCCTTCGAAGCACATCGTCACCCGCATATCTCGCACATATTGAATGAGGTGTTTGGGTATGATGGTGTGCCCCTTAGAATGGAAATTAGTAGTGGGTTATTCTCAGCGGCAGGGCTTGGTTCTTCGGCTGCCTTATCGAATGCAATGAGCGCTGCGGTTCAGCGGTTGACGCAGCCGGATGATGAAATCGATTCTGTTCAACTGGCTCGAATCGGTCATGCGGCTGAGGTAAAGGCTCAGGCTGGTCGGGCAAGTCCAACTGATACCGCGACCAGCGCACTGGGAGGTTGTGTTGTCGTTTCAGGCGATATCGTTGAAGGGGCTGAACATGTTTTTGATGCTAGTCTGGTTACGCCTGAGGGCGAGAGGAAATGGTCAATTTGCAAGGTAAATCTACCACCTGAAATCGATGCTTGGCTGGTCCTCGGCTTCACCGGCATCGGATCTCCAACTGGAGAGATGGTTGCGGGTGTGGCTCGTTTGCTCGAGCGAGATCCTTCTAAGCATGCGGACATGGAAGCCATTGCTAGAATTACACAGGCTGGATTGACCGCTCTGGGAGTCGGGAATCTCGAGGCTGTGGGCATGGCGATGGATGCCTGCCATGAACGATTGCAGAGCCTTGAGGTAAGCAGCCCTGAGCTCGACGCGCTGGTGGAAGCGGTACGCCCACACTCACTAGGAGCCAAACTCACTGGTGCAGGCGGGGGTGGCTGCATGGTCGCTTTGACAGATGAGCCACAGCGAGTCGCAGAGGCGATAGAGGTGGCCGGTGGGACACCCCTGATATCCCGGCTCGGAGCCGAAGGTGTCCGTATCTTAGATTGAATCAAGCCACTGAGCCCCTATTATTCGGCATCATAGGCTTGGGATTCACGACAATCCTTTAAATAGGGATTCATAAGTGCGGGGCCCTATGAAGAGCGACGAGGAACGACTGACTGTCGTCAACGTGGTCGCCTCCACCCGTGTGGCGGAGGAACTTGACCTACCTGACATTGCCATCCAGCTGAACTGCGAGTACGAACCAGAACAATTCCCTGGTGTCGTCTACCGAGTGGTAGACCCGAAACTCGCGATTCTCATGTTCCGCTCCGGACGTGCCGTGTGCACAGGTGGCAAGAACAAGGACAACATCCACACCGGAATCGAGCGCATGATCGGTGATCTACGCAAGGCCGGCATCGAGACTTGGGAGCTTGAAGACGTGGAGATCGAAGTCCAAAACATGGTTGCGACCTATGCTCTGCATTACCCCGAGGACTATGACGGAACCGCTCGCATGGACGATAACCACACAAGTGTTATCGAAATCAAGGGTGGCATCCGCGCAGCTACCGACGAGGAAAAAGAAGAGGAAGATTCACGCATTCGTGGTATTCGTGAGGGTGAGCCGCTGGCAACAATGCCGCGCCGGCTCAACCTGAATAACCTCACTTTCCACCTACCATTTGACAAGGTCGAGTACGAGCCTGAGCAGTTCCCAGGACTTATCTACAGACTCGACTACCCCAAGGTCGTCTGTCTGATTTTCGGTTCGGGCAAGATGGTTATCACAGGAGCTCGTGACAAGTCCGAAATCCTTGAAGCAGTCCAGTTCATTCAGGACGAGTTGGCCGATCTTCTCTGATTGGATTAATCTGATGAAAGCCTGCCGATTGAGCAGAAATACAGATTCAAGTGGCTCGAACGCAGAAAAAACGTCAGTTTGATGCGGATTCTGCGTTTGAGTGAGATTCATGTGCAGACTATGTCTGCACAGAGACGTGTCTGACCTGCGATTGAATGGTTTCATTGTTGTATTAATGCTAATTCTTACTCCAGCGGTAGGTCTGTTCGGACCCTCCGAATCTGATATTGGGTTGGTCGACGATGCCGATGCTAGGCTCTCGATTCGCAATTCTGGATCGAGTCTCATCGACACTCCAGACTGGCGAATTGGAGACCGTTGGAATTACGATGGATTCCTCGATGTCCGCGATTTCGTCGATGAAAGCGGCGTCGATACTGATGTCGAAACCCTCGACGGAACCCTCGATACACGAGTCACCGACATCTACTCTCTGACCGTCGAGGGAGTCTCAACCCTTGTCTACAAGGTTGAATCGGATGGAGAATACGAAGCCACAGACGTCAATCTCGCTGGCTACGACGGCGACCTCATAATCGAGATTGACACAATAGAAATAATCCGTGTCTCTGATTTAGCAACGATTCAACAAGAAGCAACAATCGACATTGATTTCGACTACCAAATTTGGTTTTGGACATATACCATACACGTCGCTGATCTTGTAGTCACGAACGAATACGATCCAGCCCTCGAGGGCTACGATTTCCCAATCAGCGTCGGTGAATCTTGGGAGACGACGTACTCTCAGGACATCAGTTACAGCGGCTCCAGTGACTACGTCGACATTCCAGACGATACCAGCACTACCAACTCAACTTCCTGGGAGGTTGTCGCACGGGGAAGTTCAGGGGTAAGTTACGGAGGATGTGGCCAATCATACAATATCACGAACTACAATTCTGATGGAGATGCGACTGGATACAAGTGGTACTGCCCGGCTATCCGTAACGATATCAAGAGCTCGACAACAGAGAGCATTGGCTTCATCGCGACTCACGAATTGAACTGGTATCAGGAGATGACGCGCACCCGAACTCTCGACGTCGATATCGAATTCCAACTCTCCCCTCTAGACTTGGACATGAACGCGACTGTGACTGTCACTGATAACTCAGGTAACGCTGTTGCAGATCAGGATGTTGAATTAAGGTATGAGATCGACGAAGATGTCAGGACTTTCACTACCGATTCCTATGGCCAGTTCGTCGCCGATCTAAATAGCGGCAACTCCGCTGACACCTCTGAAGGTGGTAGCGAGTATGGGTCTCACGGAATCATTGCTTGGATCAGTGGTTCATCACCGCAAATTGGAGTATCGACACTCATCACCGATGAGAATATTCATGCTGTAGATTTGATTGCAAATTCCGCCGGTGTAACTGTTGAAAGAACTCGTGACAATAGGACTGTGAGCTTGAATTCGATCATTGGATTCGCGGCTATTCCCGGTGACGTAATGACGTTCAGTGTACCGGTTTTGAACCGAGGAATCATGACTTCACCCGCTACTAACATACGTGTGACTGGCCCTGATGGAACGAGTTCGACTAGTGCTGTTCCGGCTTTGGAGAGTCTTTCTGAACAGCGCGTCGAAATAGATTGGACTGTTCCTGCTGCTCAACCGGTCGGTGATGCAGCCGTTTACTTCATCGTCGATGAGGCTGGTGCCATCACAAATGATGGAAATCGTAGCAATAACGAGGGCTCATTCATTCTCTTCATAGGTAGGTTGCCAACGGCAAGTCTGACGGTGAATTCGCCAGTACAGACTTATGAGAATGCGATACTCAACGGACTTTACTCAATCGACCCAGATGGGGGTTCGATTACATGTGTCTTCGAGGTTGAGATGGAGAGTGGTTCGATGGAAACTCACACTGAAGACGATTGTGTTTACGAAACGGATTGGGTGGATGATGGAGAATTCCTCGTTCGCTTGACGATTACTGATGAAGAAAGCGATTCGGACACTGTCGAAGAAATCATCACGGTGTTGAATCGCCCTCCTGAGATTATCGTCGACGCTTCCTCTTATTCGATTCCAGTTCTCTCTTCGGTGACCTTAGAAGTCACCCACCGTGAGGATATGGATTCACAGAATCCTTTCTCGCCTGTCGACATCGCATGGCAAACCGCTTGCGAAGAGGGGAGCAGTGTAAGCGCACGCTGCACCGTCACTCCGATGGTCGAAGGAGAATACATCGTCGAAGTCATCGGAATGGATGACGATGGTGCGACAGTGACTGAGAGTGTCACTATCGATGTCACCAATATCGCGCCTTCAAATCCCACTGCTGAATTATGGAACGGCATGACTAAGATGACAGCGGATTCGAGAGGAGTTTACACCGCTGAGGAGGGTGATAACCTCGAATTGAGAGGCTCGGCTGAAGATTCGGAGAATGATATCGACAGTTTGACTCACCTTTGGTCTCCTGATGCCGAGGACCACCCTGAGATTCAACATCAGAGCGTTGGTCAACATTCGACTATCGAGCATATGTATACGACCGCTGGCCTTCACCTCGCCACTTTGGTCGTGACCGATGACGACGGAGCGAACTCTGAGACACTGACCGTGGCCATCGAAATAGTCAATCTCCCACCAAAAATCGACCCGATTAGCCCCCCACTACCGGTTGCTGAAGATGGTGAGATTTCAATCACTGCGAGTGTTTGGGACACGATCGGTGACATCGATAATCTACAGAATTGCTTCGACCTCAACCCCGAAGAAAACTCCGATGGAGAAGGTGAGGCAAACGATGACTGCGACTTGGAAGGCACCATCTTCGTAGGGTCTTGGCCAGATGCTCAGACCGCACCTTCGATGTTGGTATTCCACACGATGGATGACGATGGTGAGCGTGCTTCGGTGCAGATTCCAATATCAGTGAACAATGTCAAACCGTCTGCTCACTTGAGCGTGAGTAATCAGAATCCGACCGAAGGCGATGTGGTTATTCTCAGTGCCAATATGACGACTGACTCGGCCTTTGACCTTGAGAACATGATTTACAATTGGGATCTCGACACATCCGTCGACAGTGATGGAGACGGTAATCCTTCGAACGACATAGATCATGTAGGAATTTGGCTCGAATGGAAGACTGATTCACACGGAACTCGATCTGTAAAACTGACTGTATCCGACGAAACTCTCGTAGACTCTAAGACGATCACCATCTTAATTGAAGAAGCACCATTCAGCTTCGCAGATCTCGTCAGTTCACCTCTTTTCATCATTCTAATCGTCTTGGTTCTTGCCGGCGGTGGAGGATTTGCCTACATGCAAATGCGTAAGCCAGAAGATCTCGTCGAAGCGCCCCCTGAGGCTCGCCGAGGAAGGAGAGTTTCAATGGATGACGCCTTCGATGACCCGGAATTTGACCCGTTCAGCGAGGACGAAGATAGACGGCGAGTCCAAGAACAGGACCGTGATGAGCATGGAGAATTGACTCAAGTCGCGGAAGAGAAAACATCCGAGGCTGAAGAAAATACCTCGGCAACAGAACCTGAGGATTCCCCTGTGCTGCAACTGACTGAACTCGATGAAGAGTATGAGCAGGCTAGTGTAGCAGATACCTTGGACAATGCGGTTCTGAGCGAACTCCTCGACGAAGAGGAATGACCGCGAGGAATACCACATCGAGTAATCGCCGTCATACGAGCGATTGAAGGGAAGCACTCATGGCTGATGGGTAGATGCAGCCTTCGTGGTCAATCTCTTCAGATTACTCGGCTTACCCGACCCTTCCAAGTCGGCCGAGCAAGTGAGAAGAGCCCCCCGCTCGGCAGATCCTGGTCCGCAGAACAATGACGCATTCCACGATTTAGGCAAAGATATCTGGATGGAAAGAACTCACAAGATGGTTTCTCCCGCGGATCGCTTTGTCCATTACATCAAGCCCGATGACCTGCATCGATTGAATCTCAATGGACTTCAATCAAGGCTCGGTCACGGGGATTTAGTGATCGCCGACCTCGGGTCATTGACACATATGCCGAGTCAGCAGGAAGTCTGCAGAAATCGAATCCAAGGACTCGGTCAGCAAACGGGACTTCCAGTCTTTGCACTAAACGAATCGGACACCTTACTGATGATCGCTGGCAGAAATATGCGTGTAGATACAGAAAAGCATCTTCTTGGCATGGCCAAGTGGGGCCAACTTGGTAATGGCGAGTCTCAGTGATTGCTGAGTCCGAATCGCCAATCTGTCGGATTAGGGGCAGGGCCTACTGAATCGAATCCTATCTGGAAAAGAGTTTGAGGCACCGCATCCGGCCGCAATCCATCTGGCACGTCGATGGATGAAACTTGTAGAATTGCTAGAGTCCCCTTTGCACCAGCTGGCAGAGGGTGGAGTTCAGCTAATTCACAATGGATAGCGGCCAGTGCGCCTGTTAGGTTTGGCGCAGTGTCTGGGATCAAATCCCATTCTGATTCATCAGGAGGCAATGGGTTCGCCGTCGCGTCGACGGCTAGTGCGGAATCGTGGTCTGCATTCAATACGAAGACAGTGCACTGTGAACCGATTCCGCCATTTCGAAGGTTCTCCAAAGTATCGCGTGGTCTGCCCTCAATATCTACTGAGAGTGACATGGCAAGTAGAGGTGGAGAGTTTGAGACCACATTAACCGAAGACATAGGGGAAATGTTCTGAACCCCTTTGTCAGACACCGTTGCGACCAGAACCACTGGGCGCGGCATCAGCAAGGCTGACAACCACCCACGGCGATCGTGGTGGGTCATCGAGGATAGATCAAGTGAGGGTGATTCGGAGCCAATCGAGGGTGGTGGAGGGCCATCTCCCTCCTCATCAGTCAGCCAGGAATCTAGCACACCCGATTCGATTTCGCTAGCCGAATAGGCGGTGAATTCTCGGAAGGCTTGCCAGCGCGCGAGTTCGGTTTCATCCTCGTCTCGCGCGCGCTTGCGTTCAATCGAAGCATCGGAATAAGTCACGCAACGGCGCAAGTAGGTTGCGACAACCCGGCGCCGTTCATCGATGTCCATCTCAATCCGCTACTCCGAGTTCGCGCATCAACTTCTCTACGTGTCCTTTCGCGCGGACATTGTAGCCAACCCAAGAGAGCATACCGTCGGTATCAATCACGAATGTTGAACGGCTCACACCCATGTACGTCTTGCCATAATTCATCTTCTCGCGCCAAACACCGAACTTCTGATGCAGGTCGATTTCCTTATCGACAATCAAGTCGAAATTCAATCCCTGCTTCTCGATAAAATTCGTATGAGACTTAGCCGAATCCTTCGACACACCGAGAATCCGGTATCCTGATGTTGCGAAGGCTCCGAAATTATCTCGGAAATCGCAGGCCTGAGTAGTACATCCCGGCGTCGAATCCTTCGGGTAAAAGTAGAGAATTACCTTCTCGCCAGCAGCCAGAATCTCGCCGAGCTTCACAGTGCTACCATCTGTCAATTCAGCCTCAAATTCTGGAGCGGTGTCTCCAACTTCAAGCGTCAACCAATCATCAGCCATGGACTCTCGACCCGAGACCGTATGATGAATGCTCGGGCCGAGAGGATTCAATAGAGTCCGCCAAGCCCATCGCTCCATGGGCAAGGCTGGAACCTTTGGCGGCACGTTGTCTCTCATCGTCGGTGTGCTCTGCATCCTCGGTTGGATCGGTGCTGGAATGGCTGTAGATTACATCGACGGAGAACTCGATGAAAACTGCGACAGCACGACCGGCCAGATTGGACAAATCACTGGCTGGGATGATGGACAATGCCAAGACGGTCGTGATTCAAGAGCCACCATAGCCTCTCTTCAAACACCGCTACTTCTGCTCGGAATCGCTTGTGTAGGCGGCGGTGGTTTCCTGCTATTCCGCAGTTGAAAGACCGGAATGATATCCTCAGCGGCGCGATTCCTCGCGAATGCGCTTCTTTGTCGCTGCCCATCCGCATATCGGGCAGTCAGCCAAATCGTGATTGCGGGCAGGACAATACTCACGACCGAAGTAGATGATTTGCAGATGCCGCCGGTTCCAAGTGTCCATCGGAAAGACATCCTTCAGATCTCTCTCAGTCTGCACCACATTCCTACCACTCGACAAGCCCCAACGGGCGGCCAAACGGTGAATGTGAGTATCGACAGGAAAAGCCGGCACGCCAAAAGCCTGTGACATGACAACGCTCGCCGTCTTGTGGCCAACACCAGCGAGCGATTCGAGGAATTCCCAATCAGGAATGACCTCCCCCCCACCATCCAAAATTTGCTCCGCCATCCGCTTGAGATTCTTCGCCTTCGTCGGAGCAAGTCCAATCTGACGAATAATCTCACGAATCTCATCAACCTCGAGTGCCGCCATCCGTGCCGGCTCATCAGCCACCGCAAACAGAGCCGGCGTAACCTCATTCACTTTCTTGTCCGTAGTCTGTGCAGACAGCATCACCGCAACAAGCAGAGTGTAGGGGTCGTTATGGTCGAGCGGAATTGGCGTAGTCGGATACAAATCATCCAATTGAATCCCGATTCGATCAGCCCGTTCCGCTCGTCGCATCACTGAGCATCCTCCTCATCACGTAGACCGAGGAGTAACGAGCCACCGACAATCAGGGCAGGGAGCAAGTAGCAAGGACCATACATCCAAGTCTCCCACTCTGGGAAATCCGTATCTCCACCAATCAAGACGTAAGCCACCATCCCCGCAAAGAGTGCAGGGAGCACCGACACCGCCCCGAAAACAAGACCGCGCATGACTCGCATGACTGCCCCTCACGCGCGTGCATGATGAATCTTCGTCAGCGAGTCGCAGTTGTTCGAGCTCACAGTCCGAGAATCTCTTCCATCTGGGCTCCGCTCTGAGTGTTGAGAACATCACCAGCCTCCAACCAGCCCTTTCGAGCGATTTGAACTCCGTACCAAACGTCCGACAGACCCTCCGTTCCATGGGCGTCCGGATTAATGCACACCGGCACGCCTTGTTGCTTGGCATAACGGCAAAGGCGCCAATCGAGATCCAGTCGGTATGGTGATGCGTTGATTTCGACTGCTTTCAGTTCGCCTTCGGCGTTGAGTTCTCCCATTCGACGTAGCACTGCGTGCATATCGACGGGGAAGCCTTCTCGGCCTTGCAAGATTCTTCCCGTCGGATGTCCTAAAATCGTGAAAGTAGGATTTTCAACCGCTTTGATTAGGGCTTCTGTATTGGCTATCTCATCGCGATTGCGCCAACTCCCTAATGCGTGGACTGAACCGACAATATGGCTGAGTGACTGACGGGTTTCATCAGGGTAGTCGAGTGCACCATCCACGAGAATGTCGCACTCGGAACCGTGGAAGATTCGGAAGTCTTGGTTATTGTCAGCCCAGCCCTCGTTGAGTGCGCGAATCATCTCGGCTTGGGCTGGAATACCATCAGCGGACACGCCTATTTGTCGACCTCCGATGTTGAGTATCTCTGAATGGTCAGCAATACCGAGGTATTGCCAGCCGAGGTCTATGGCCGCTTGGGCCATCTCCTCGAGTGTGTTGACACCGTCGGAAGCGACGGTGTGATTGTGCAAAGCGCCGCGCAGATCGGCGGGTTCGATGAGACGCGGCAGGCTGGAAGATTGGGCGGCCTCGATCTCTCCTGTGTCCTCTCGCATTTCTGGAGGAACCCAAGTCAGTCCGAGATGGCTGTAGATAGCGGCTTCGTTAGCGCATTCGAGGGTGTGTTTTGCCGCCTCCATACCGATTGCGTCACCAGCAGCTGCTTCGGAGAATAGGCCGAATTCATTGAGGCGAAGCCCGCGGTCAATGGCGAGTTGGCGCATACGGATATTGTGTTCCTTTGATCCTGTGAAGTAAGCGAGAGTGAAGGGGAAGGTCGCTGGTGAGACAATTCTCACCTGAGCATCGATTGTCGCATCGCCGCTGCGTTCCATCATCGCCTCTGCGAGTTGAGCGTCCATGCTACCGATGTCTTGTGCTCCAGCCAACATGTCCTGCTCAAGAATCAGGCTGACTTTCGATTCGCCCGAGCCTTTGACCTCAGCAATTCCAGGGAATGAGAGAATAGCCTCGATGACCGAATCGTGATCTTCTGGTTCGGCCGCCGCGACGATATCGAGGTCGCCGATAGTCTCGCGGCGGCGACGGGCGCTGCCGGCGAGTTGCGCCCGAGTTACTCCTGGGATAGCCGCAACCCGTGCTTCAAGCGCCCGACCAAAAATAAGCCCTACATCCATACGAGAGCGACCCTGGTAGCGTCGCAGCAACTCGATTCCCTCGAGGTATTTCTGCTGGCTTTTCTCACCAAACCCAGAGAGTGGTGCGATGTGTCCCATCTCACAAGCCGCCTTCAGCGCCTCGACAGAATCGACTCCCAATTCCTCGTACATCACACGTGCCCGCTTTGGCCCAAGGCCGGGAATACCGACAATTTCGAGGAGGCCGGGTGGAATCTTCGCATAGAGGTCAGCGAGGTCACCCCAAGTCCCCTCTAACACGGCTTCGTTAACGAGGCCGCTGATACCTTTTCCAATTCCCTTGACATTTACTAAACGCCCCTCCTGTACCACCGTCAGGAGATCTTCCTCCATCGAGGCGAGGGCTCGGCTGCCGTTTTGGTAGGCGCGAACTCGAAACGGATTGGCTCCATCAAGTTCGAGTAGCACTCCAACCTGTTCGAGGACAGCAACCACAGATGACTTGGTCTGGAAGGGTGGCCCCGTGCTGCGAGGCTTCGGAAGACTCCAACCCTTGACCTTGACCACGCGCCCAACGCAGCCTCACCGGACTTGAGTTTGTTCATCAACGCCGGTCTTAGCCAATGCTCACAAAGGACCACCGTGTGTGCCTTTCGTGGAAGTTGTCGCCGCACTCGAGACCCTCTCCGTCGCATCGTGTGGTGTCGCCACCCTGATGTGGATGAGTATCGGGACTTTCACGCGCGCGCCGTGGGGAGAGGCATTTGCGCAGCGCGTGATCATGATTCTTTGCGTCTCGGCCGCAATCATGCTCTTCGCGCTACACTACATGGGTGGCGAACTATGGGGCTCACAGAATGTTGCAAGACCCTTTGCAATCATCGCGCTAATCGTCGCAGCTGCCGGCTCTCTGAACATCAAAGGACGCGATGTGCAAGGCGAAATTAACCCTCATCAAATCATGCGGATGCGCCGAGACGAGTCCGAGAAAGAATGATTCACTCAGTCGTCTCGACACCGAGTTTGTCATCAATGAAGGCTCGCATATACGCGGGCAACTCTCCATTAACGAAGATTACATCGTTGACCATATCGAGTTTCATCAACGAGTAGTAGATTTGCATTGCAGTCATCGGAGTCGACGCGCAGCCAGTACATCCACCTTCAAGCGAGATCATGATGACACCGTCGGTCGTATCGACGACATTGACCACTCCATCGTGCGCATCGAGGATGGCTTGCACCGGACCGACCGACTCGAGAATGAGCTGCTTGTCGACCTCAGCCATACGTTTCCACCAGTATCGGCTCATGGGCGAGGTGCTTTGAACCATTGGTGGGTTGGTCGGTTTGATGTCCGACTCGGTCCGAGTGCTGATGGTCGACCTACTAGTCGAGCGTGCCGCATTCGGGCACGGAGGTAATCAAGAGGTAATCCAGCCCTTTGCGGAGTGCGGCAATGTCGAATTGCTTCTTGTCACCCCCCAAATGCAATCGTTTGAAGCTGGTGCGAAGGCTGAGGCGCAAGGTGAGGTCACCTTGGAGGAAATCGACGTCCCACACTGGGATGATGATTACCCGTTTTGGCAGTCAACGACAGTCGAATTTGGTGACCAGGGTGTTGATTTTCGTCGAATCGTAAAGCCAATGCATGAGGATGACGAGCGCATGTCTGAGTGGCTCGCTGCGCTCAACCTCGACGCAGTAGTCTGTAGCGGATCGCGGCGCAACGTCAGCATCTGGGAAGATTGGATGGGCCCTGCCGGATCACTTCTACGAGCCTCTGCTCTCTCCGGCCGACCAACTCTAGGAATCTGCTTCGGCCACCAATTACTCTGCCATTCCCTAGGTGGTAAGGTCGAGCGCGCCGAGAAACTCTCTAGCGGAATATGGGATGTTGACCTGACAGATGCAGGTGGAAGCGATGAACTGCTAACTTCACACACTGAGGATGTCGAATGCGTTGCTGGCGTATTCAGTCACCAAGATCACGTAATGACTGTCCCCGATTGCTGCACCTTGCTTGGACTAACAT
>JAQXEV010000062.1 GCA_029250665.1 Candidatus Thalassarchaeaceae archaeon
GAGTATTAGATTTGCATTGCAGTCATCGGAGTCGACGCGCAGCCAGTACATCCACCTTCAAGCGAGATCATGATGACACCGTCGGTCGTATCAACGACATTGACCACTCCATCGTGTGCATCGAGGATGGCTTGCACCGGACCAACCGACTCGAGAATGAGCTGCTTGTCTACCTCAGCCATACGTTTCCACCAGTATCGGCTCATAGGCGAGGTGCTTTGAACCATTGGTGGGTTGGTCGCTTTGATGTCCGACTCGGTCCGAGTGCTGATGGTCGACCTACTAGTCGAGCGTGCCGCATTCGGACACGGAGGTAATCAGGAGGTAATCCAGCCCTTCGCGGCGCACGGTAGTGTCGAATTACTTCTTGTCACTCCACAGATGCAATCGTTTGAGGCTGGAGCTAAGGCTGAGGCGCAAGGTGAGGTCACTCTGGAGGAAATCGACGTCCCTCACTGGGATGATGATTACCCATTTTGGCAGTCAACGACAGTCGAATTTGGTGACCAGGGTGTTGATTTTCGTCGAATCGTAATGCCAATGCACGAGGATGACGAGCGCATGTCTGAGTGGCTCGCTGCGCTCGACCTTGACGCGGTAGTCTGTAGCGGATCACGTCGTAACGTCAGCATCTGGGAAGATTGGATGGGCCCTGCCGGATCACTTCTACGAGCCTCTGCTCTCTCCGGCCGACCAACTCTAGGAATCTGCTTCGGTCACCAATTACTCTGCCATTCCCTAGGTGGTAAGGTTGAGCGCGCCGAGAAACTCTCTAGCGGAATATGGGATGTTGACCTGACGGATGCAGGTGGAAGCGATGAACTGCTAACTTCACACACTGAGGATGTCGAATGCGTTGCTGGTGTATTCAGTCACCAAGATCACGTAATGACTGTCCCCGATTGCTGCACCTTGCTTGGACTAACATCGCATAACGGTGTGTCTGCGGTGCGAGTCCGCGATGCAGATGGAACGGATTTACCGGCTTGGGGAATACAGTTCCATCCCGAAGCGACGCGCGCGAGAATCGAGCGTGCCTACGGTTGGGGACACATCAGTGAGGAGGTATTCAACTCAATGAAAGGCGAGCACGACGGTGCTGGCATCCTCTCCTCATTTGCTGATATTGTCCACTCACAAAGAGGATGATTCTCCGCCCCGTAGGGGCGGGCTACATGGATTCGGATTAAATACGGACCGCAGGTCGGCGACTCAAACTGATTGGTGATATCATGGACGGAGAACTACTTGGAATGATTGGAATGGGGGCCGGACTCTTCGGTCTACTCATTGCTTTCATGCTTTACAAAAAGGTCGATTCAATCGAGATTGAGAACGAAACTGTAGCTACGATTACCGGACGTATTCAGGACGGCGCTATGGCTTTCCTGTTCGCAGAGTACAGGATGCTGTCGGTATTCATCGTCGGTGTTGCTGCCCTCTTGTTTGTCGGTGGCGAGATTAACGAAGACATAGGACTCGGATTCGAGACTATGATTGCATTCGTGATCGGTGCTCTGTGCAGTGTCGCTGCTGGATTCAGTGGTATGCGCGCGGCTACGAGCGCTAACGGTCGCACAGCACAGGCTGCTGCCAATGGTGGCCAGTCTGAGGCCCTGACTACTTCCTACAACGGAGGAGCGGTGATGGGACTGGCTGTTGGAGGCCTCGGCCTCTTTGGTATCTCGATGATGTTTTACTTCACCGAGACCGCCTTCCTCGAAGTTCAGAATATTGCGGGCTTCGGAATGGGAGCTTCGTCTATCGCACTCTTCGCGCGCGTCGGCGGTGGAATCTACACCAAGGCCGCCGATGTAGGTGCTGACCTAGTCGGTAAGGTCGAGGCTGGAATTCCAGAAGACGACCCACGCAACCCCGGTGTCATCGCCGATAACGTTGGTGACAACGTAGGCGATGTTGCTGGAATGGGTGCAGACATCTTCGAGTCCTTCGTCGGCTCAATAATCGCAGCTATGGTCATCGCTGCAGCCAACGAGACTGACCTCGGAGCAGACTATCTGATGATTCCAATTCTACTCGCGATTGTAGGATACATCTCCTCGATAATTGGTGTCTTCTCGATTAACGCAATGAAGAATATGGACGCTGGAGCAGCTCTCCGCAACACCACATTCGTCGGTGCTGGTCTTTTCCTCGCTGGCGGATACTTCGCCCTAGACTACTTTGTACTCGACACCGTAGTCATTCAGGCGGTCGCAATTGGTTCCTTAGTCGGAATCCTCATCGGTCTAGTCACCGAGTACTACACCGGAATCGAACCCGTTTTCGGAATCCAGGTCAAAGCAATCCCGTACATCGGTGAGGCTTCCAAGACCGGAAGCGCGACCAATGCTATCGCAGGCCTCGCCGTCGGTATGCAGTCTGTGTTCATCCCAGTCCTTCTCATGTCAGCCGGAATATACGGCGCTAACGAGGTCATGGGTGGCGGCGACGCCGGACTCTATGGTATCGCAATGGCAGCCATGGGAATGCTCGGAACTGTCGGTGTGACAATGACCGTCGACGCCTATGGACCGGTTGCTGACAACGCTGGCGGTATCGCTGAGATGTCAAGCCTCGGAAAGGAAGTTCGCGACATCACCGATGGCCTAGACTCAATTGGTAACACAACCGCAGCCATCGGCAAGGGATTCGCTATCGGCAGCGCTGCACTGACCGCTCTGGCTCTCTTCGCGGCTTACAAGACGAGTGCAGGTTTGGAAGCAGCTGACCTCAGTTTAACTGAGCCACTAGTTGTCATCGGACTGCTTATTGGTGGTGCACTACCATTCGTCGTCGCAGCCATGACAATGAAGTCAGTTGGTCGCGCTGCCGAAGAAATGATTGAAGAGATTCGCCGTCAATTCCGCGATATCGAAGGACTCCTCGAAGGACGTCCTGGCGTAGAGCCTGACAGCGCAAAATGTGTCGACATCTCGACTAAGGCCGCCCTACGCGAGATGATCGCTCCAGGCGTCGTCGCAATCTCAAGCCCAGTTATCATCGGCTTGGTCCTCGGACCAGCCGCACTCGGTGGCACCCTCGCGGGTGCAACCGCTACAGGTGTGCTGATGGCTCTCTTCATGGCGAACGCCGGTGGAGCCTGGGACAACGCCAAGAAGGCAATCGAGCAGGGTGAGATTGAAGGTGCTGAAAAGGGCGATGCAGCCCACTCAGCCGCCGTCGTCGGCGACACCATCGGTGACCCATTCAAGGACACTAGTGGACCTTCACTGAACATCCTCATCAAGCTGATGTCAATCGTCTCGGTTGTCATCGCTGGAATGCTCTGAGGCCCTTGACGCATCAGCGTCAGGCTCATGATGGGCAGTGTGGAGCGGAGTTCATGCGGACTGCAGCGCTGGGCCTCACCCTCCTCCTGCTGGCTAGTGGCCTAGCGGGTTGTGCCGGCTTGACCACTGGCGGAGAAAGCAAGAGTTCTGACGACCCTTTCTCAGCACCCGTCTGGGAGGTCGGTGACTGGTGGCTCTACACATTCTCCACGCCAGACTATTCGGACGATACAGCTCGCTTGGTCGTGGCCTCTGACTCCGAGGAAGGGGGCACGGCCTACATGCTGGCAATCTCTAGCGAAACCGAAGCTCGCCGTCATGCAGTTCTCAACCACAACCCGTTTCTCGGGCGTATCACTCATGACAATCTCAGTGCCTTCGAAAATGGCGTTGCTCAGCCAGCCCTCACTTTCCCACTCTCAAATGGTCAGTCCTGGACCTTCACTCTGTTCAGTAATGACTGGACTGCTAATGTTCTCGATACAACACGAAATCTCGCCATAATCTCAGCCCAAGCTACCGATGGCTCCCATCTCGACTACACATACGACACCGAAATCGGCTTCTTCTCCTCATTCACCTGGACCGATGCAGACGGTGTAGAACAACTCAGAATGCAATTTGCATCTGGCGGTGAAGGCCATACTGGAGAGGTCTTCTTCATCCGTGGAGGGGACCTTTACGCAAAAACTTGGGAGAATGCAGGTACCGATGCAGAATTCCGTGACACTTTCTTCGTCAGTAATCACCCGCAGGACGGTGAGTGGGACGAGATGATCTACTATCTCGACGCAGCTTGCGGAAGTGGTGGTTCGAGTATCACGCTGACGTTGCGCGATCACACTTCGGTCTCTGCTCTTGAGCGCTTTTGGGGACCTGGTGCGGAGGAGTATGGGACTCTAGGGACCATACCTTACCCAAGTGAGGAGTATACTCTGACTTTGACCTTCACAGGCGACTCAGACCTACGCCTCATCATCGCCGGCGGAATCACCTATTCATGGTCAATCTGAGGTAGCCAAATGGCCAATGGCACACTTGTCATGCTCCACGGGATGACCGGGACCTCTGACAAAATGCAGCCGCTCGCTGAGCGACTTTGCCCGAGCGGCTGGGATATATTCTGCCCTCAAGCCGCCATCGAACATCCGACTCACGGCGGCTTTGCTTGGTGGCTGCGGGCAGATGACCCGACACTGCCTCTGGATGATTATTCGATGAAGCAGGTCGACGAATCGATGGAGCGGGTCATCGGTCAGATGCCCGATGGACCGCTAATCGTGGGTGGGTTTTCTCAAGGCGGAGCGATTGCTTCCGCCCTACTCGAGACCGACTTGCACGAGCGTATCCTCGGTCTCGTCCTTCTCGGCACCAAGACTGTTAGACCAGATTCACTGACTGCATGTCTGCCATTTCTTCACCCGCGAGAAGTGGTCTGGATGCATGGCTCGAGCGATCACTTGGTTCCTATGCATCTAGCAGTTGAACAAGTTGAGATCTTTGAGGCGGCCGATTGGCCTGTCACTCGCCTCGAACATGAGAAGGGACATATGGTCAATCTCAATCAATTTGATGAACTCAAAGCAGCCATCCAAAGGATGGCTGATTCTGCCTGAGTGAGTCGGAACAAAGGCTCGCTCAGTCGAGATATTTGATCAGATGATCTGAGCCACCCACGAAGAGGGGGGTATCTCCCCTCATATCGAGGCATACTGGCACCGTTCGGTGCCCGGTTTCTCTCACTACCTCAAAGCGAAGATCGCCTTCATGGTCGAAATTGACTACGGTGTAAGAGAGGTCCTTTGAGTCCAAAACTCGCTTTGCCACGTTGCAATAATGGCAGACTGTCTGAGTGAACAGAAGGAAGTCTGTCTCGCAGGATTCAAGCCAGTGCTGCATGCTCGCCAAGGTTTGCTCCCTCCATCAATTTGCCTTCTTTGGAAAACCAGTCTTCATCATGCAGCTGTGACAGGGTCACCGCCTCCGTCCTCATCCCACCAAGCGCTTTCGCCGAGATCTGCATCCATGATTCCATCATCCTCGGATTTGTTCTCTAGAACATTATTGCACTCATCCGGATCGATGAAGTAGAGGAAAACCACTGTAATCATAGTTAGAGCAGCCCCCACATAGATGGCAGTTGAGTAGTTATTATTGAAAAGATCCAGCATTTTTCCTGTGAACGTGTAGGCCATTACAGCAGATAGGTTGAACATTGACATATAGGCTGTAAATTGTGTACCTCCAACCTTACTCCAAGTCATCTTCATCGCCACGGCAATTACACAAATCCAAGCAACTCCGTTGATCAGCCCTCGGATTATCAAGTAAGTAGTCATAATTGCAGTATTGGTCCAGAATGGCTGTAGAACTGCCAACAGAGCGTTTGCAGCGGCAAGACAGGTGAATCCAATCATAGCCACCTTCCGGACTCCGTACCTGTCTCCTAGCATACCACCGGAGATTTGGCCAATCATCGTGGCAAAGATAACTACGCCACCGACAATAACATTGTACTTCTCCTGCTCCCATCCTGCCCTGTTGATGAAGATGTCAAGCACGATCGGATCGACGAAGAGGTACAGCTCAGAGAGAAGGCATAGGAAGATCAGCAAGAATGACGATCTTAGTGAGAATGCCTTGGTCAAGTTGAAACTAGTCTGAGCCAGAGTTATCCTAGTGGATTGGGGCAACAAAGAGAATGGATTGGGCACTTGATTTCCTATTGCTGTTTTCCATAGTTTGGTCGTAACAAAATACACAATTACAGCGAGTACTAAGCCCCAGAATGCGACTGTCTTGGCCAAACCGTAAATTGGCACTTCCAGATCCACTGAGACGATTGCGAACAATAGACCGGATACGAAGATAAATATCGAGATCATCGTGATAAATGCTGGAAGGGAAATTTTCTCGTTGAATGTGGACTTGCCCACGGCCACAGCAGCCCACCACCTCGATTCCTCCGAGTCCTCCCAGTATAGATTCTCATCCACGAAGTCTGTAGCAACAGACTGATCTATTGAGGATGATTCACCATCTTCCGACCTACTGGACCAAGGGAATAGCCGAGTTCCTGGCTTCTCATAGAGGAACATTGGCAGGATCATTATCAGAAGAAGCAGTGGCAATTGGATGGATAGCATACCCCTTATTCCAATCTGGGTAGCGAATCCTCCTAGAACGGCTCCACCAATGATCATCCCTGCTCGCTTAGATGCAAACATGTACCCATTAGCCTTGGAGACCTCGTCATCGAGAAGTACGTCCACGGCCAGTGCATCGGTACTTACGTCCTGAAGTGAGGCGAATATATTGTGAATGAATAGTAATTTGATTACCAGACCTAGTTCGTTCTTCAAGTCTGGAATTATGAGCAGAGTTCCTATAGAAACAGCCATCCCGAACTGCGCGAAAATAATCCATAGCCTCCGAGAGCCAAATTGTGGCATATTCACCGTGTCAATTACTGGCCCCCAAATCCACTTGAATGTCCAAGGCAGTGCAATTGTTGCGAATAGTAAAGCAATCTCTTGAGGGGTAAGTCCGTTGTCAGCCAGATATGCAGCGAAGGCGACCGAGGCGAATCCCCAAGGCAAACCCTGGGCGAAGTAGAGGACGCAAAGAGAGACCATCCTTCTGAGTCTATTCTCAGTCAGACTCTGACTTTCGAACCACTCTTCTACAAGTTGTTCTCTGTTGTAGATTACGAACCCGACTAGGACTGCTACCATCAGTCCGACTCCGATAATCAGTACGTTTGTGCTACTAGACCCGCTAGAGCCTTCTGCAGATGCAGGTAGATCTAGCAGTATCACTCGACGGGAATCGACCGGAGAGACGTGGCCATCATCGACGATAAGCCTAGCATAAATCGTCGAGTTTCCGGACTCCGAATGCGGATCCAGTTTGATGCTCCATTTTGACCAGTCATCCAGTGGGGAGTCATCATCCGCAATCTTCCATTCTCCGCCACCTACTCGTACCTCAATCCTAGTCTGGCTACCTGGGCTAGATGATCCTACATCTGCTCCGGATGATGAGCCACGTATGTAACTCTCATTACCGATTTCTTGCATCGTGACAATCTCCATGCTCACATTGAGTGATGTGTCGATGCTTCCTGCTGCCTCCACGAAAGCCATCGGGTCGGCCTGACCGTATCCGAACTCATTGTCAGGACGTGTCTCGAGCAGGCTACAATCGTTGAATCCAGGATCGCCTAAACTAATCTCACGCTCGATGGCGTGAGCAGCGAGGATATCCTTGAATTCGGCATGAGTGAGGTCCGGATTTGCCTCCTTCATCAGAGCCGCGATTCCGGCCATGAGAGGCGTTGCCATGCTGGTTCCAGACTTGCTGGTGTAACCATCATTTGTCGCGGCGTCGGGTGCCATGATGTTTGAGCCGATGGTCGAAATGTCGGGCTTAACTCGGCCGTCTGAGGTGTAACCTCGGCTAGAGTAGATAGCCAGTCCGAGATTCTTGTCGAGGGATGCAACCGTGACTGGAATATTTGCATCGCCGGGGCTATCGATGGTGTTGCAACCGGCAGCAGTGATTCCACCGAGCTCGTTGCCAGCAGACAGTGTGGTGATGATATCGGACTCTGCGACAGCATCCATCTGTCGGCTCCAAGTGCTTGAGCCATCGTTGTCAAAGTGAACCTCAAATTGCTGCTCACCCAAAGAGGAGGTGAGGATGTCGATACCGTGACGATCCTTGTTGTCGATGGCCCACTGAGCGCCCTCGATGATGTCCTCGATATCCCCCTCACAACAGGCGAGGATGTTGATGACCCAGGCTCCGGGTGCTGTTCCAATGTATCGGGAGCCGTCTGGAGCAGCTTGTCCACCACCGGTTCCAGCAGCGATGCCAGCCACGTGAGAACCATGAGTTCCCGAATCGAATGACTCGCTGGCTGGTTGCTCTGAATCGGTGTATACCGCATCGTAGAATGCCTTGACCTTAGGATCACAATCAGCTGGAATCGGGTCAGGATTCGGGTCTAGAGGGTTTGGTGGTTCGTCGACACAAGTGAATGGGTCGTCGTCCATATCGTTGAGACCCTCGTGGTCTCCTCGGACTCCTGTGTCGAGCACAGCAATCGTAACTCCTGTTCCATCGAAGCCGTATTCAGCCCAAACATCGTTGACTCCCATATTCGGATTGGCTTCGTTCATGTGAGGTTCCGCCAATCCGAGATCTTCGAGCATAACCAATCCACTGAGCTCGAATAACGGACTTTCCACCCCTATCAATTCGAGAGGTATCGATGCAGCCAACGTATCGAGATAAGTCGCCCTGAAGGTGACGATGACACCCATTGACTCGAGAGCTGAAACATCCGCATCGCTCGGGTGGTGGTCAAAGCCGATGAAGACCCGAGCGTGTCCAGCAGGAGCTCGTCTCCACCAATCCTCTTGGAAATCGACTGGTTGTTCAAGCAACCACTCTAGTCGGTCATCAATCGAATCATGATCCTTGTCACGGCTCCAATCAAGCCACCACTCGTGGTGAAGTGGAAGTTCGACGCTTTCCGTCCAAACGCCATCAGCGTCGTAGCCGCCTCGGCCTTCATTGACTACCAGAGTCGAGGCTGCCATAGGCAGAATCAGAACAAGAATTAACGCACTTGCAACGAGGGTACGACGTCCTACCATGGGTAGGACGAATCTAATGCTATGTTTGAGGGTTCGCCCGGGATAATTCGCTCTCAGCAAATTGAGACGCCTTCTTCCTCGAAATTCCAGTCGATTATCTCCCAGCCCAATCGCTCGATGTCTGAACGGACGGATGATACCTGCATCGGATTGCACAACAAAGCAGCACATCCACCCGCTCCTGCCCCCAAGGCTTTCCAAGCCATTACCGCTCCACTGCTAAGCAATGGATCGATGACTGAGCGGAATGGATCGTGTATCGAGGAGTCGATCAAATCAACCCCTCGGCATACCTCGTTGAGAGCATCGATGACCAGTTGACGCTGATCTCTCTGGAGAGCATCTACCATGGTCCGGGAAGAGAGTCTGATGGCCTTCAGACCCTCAATGACCTGAGTGTCGCCCTCGTCGTAACGTGACCAGACGCGATTCTGGATATCTCCCGATTTGTGAAATATTCCAGAGTGAGCGATAATGAGGTGTTTTTGCAGCCATTTTCGGGCTGATGGCGCTGGCTCAAATGGCAATCGTTCAACCGAGTCAGCGATGAATAAAAATCGGTTGAAGCCGCCGTGTGTTGCGGCCCATTGATCCTGGCGGCCGCAGCGGTTTCCCGCTGCAGTTTCGGCTTGGTAGGCGGCTTCTGCTAATTCTTCTAGTGGCATCGATTCGATACCTTGCAGTGCGGCGATTTTAGCGACATTCAGCGCTCCGCTTGTCCCGAGACCCGACCCCGCTGGGACATCGAAACTGAACGAAACTTCACCAGCATCATCTGAGTGGGCTGTGACGTACTTGTTGATGGTGAAATTGACGACCTCCCCTCCGAAGTCATTGGTGAATGGTACAAGGTCGGTCCAGCCTCCTGTGAGATCCACTCGTAGCGGAGCCCGGACAGTTACCATAACCGTGCCCTATGGTCAACTCATTACAACCCTGCGACGAACTACAAAACAATCTGACACTGAATATCGGTGATAGATGGTCTCGTGATGGAAGCCTGACAGCAGCACCTAGGTCAGAAGTCAGGACCGGAAATTAAGGGTATCAATGACCTCTCCCAAGAGCGTGTCATCCAGTGTGGACGAGGTCATTGCAGCATTCGCTGCCGGCCAGCCAGTGATGGTCTTCGATTCGGATTTTCGCGAGAAGGAAACTGACCTTCTATGGCCGGCCACCGCCGCAACTCCAGAGGTCATGCGCACCCTGCGCAAGGACTGCGGCGGACTTCTCTTTCTCGCAATCGGCGATGAAATCGGCAAAATGTTCGGATTACCCTGGCTTCAGGATATCCACACGCATCCAGCCCTCGTCGAGCAGAATCCAGTCCTCGGCCATCTCATCACCAATGACCTGCAATATGATGCTCGGTCGGCATTCACTCTCTCAATCAACCACCGTGACACCTACACAGGAATCACCGACCGAGACAGAGCCCTGACAACCCGCCGATTTGGAGAGTTAGCTGGAGAACTTCTCGGTCAAGACAGCGAAGGCGAGGAAGCCTACGCTCTCCTCGGAGCTGAGTTCCGTACACCTGGACACATACCGGTTTGCCGAGAGTCACCTGGAGGTTTGGCCACACGGCAAGGACACACCGAACTCGCAGTGGCCATCGCGCGGCTCGCGGGCCATGTGCCCGCGACCATCGGTGCGGAGATGCTGCAGCCAGACGGCGACGGTGCCCTGAGCGTCGCAGCAGCACGTGAGTATGCGTCGGAGCGTGGCATTCCTATGATCACCGGAGCGGACCTTTTGGGCGCTTTGGGAATCGAGTAAAATCGGAGCGAGGGGTCGAGGAAACCGAAGCATTTGGAATAAATTTGCGACCGAAGCATTGACGGGATTCAACGGGTGGGAGAGATTGATGGTCAGAGTCATGGCGGTCGGGGTTTTCGACCTACTGCACGCCGGCCACCTGCACTATGTCGAGCAAGCAAAGTCACTCGGGGATGAACTCGTGGTCGTGGTCGCACACGATGATACGGTTCGCAAGCAGAAACACGAACCAGTGACTAATCAGGACCTGCGTCAGCGAATGGTCCAGGGCTTGAAGCCAGTCGATAAGGCGATTATCGGGAATCCACCAAGCGTTCCTATCTTCGACATCTTGGATGTAGTCAAACCCGATGTGATTGCACTAGGTTACGATCAGAAACACTCTCGAGATTCAATCAAGGCTGGTCTGGATTCGAATGGCTGGGGCCATGTTGATGTGGTTCGGGTCGAAGGTTTGGCAGACGATTTGGATGGTACTCGCAAAATCATCGCTCGGATCATCGACCTTTGGTCGGGCGAGACTGGCGGCCCTTACGAGGAGGATTGAGGATGTTCACCGGCATCGTGGCTGGGATTAGTCAGATTACTGCCATCGAGGACGGTGAAGAGATTCGCAGTTTTGTTGTGGACCTCTCTGGATTCGATGAGGGACTCGAGATTGGAGCAAGTGTCGCGCTTGACGGAGTTTGCATGACTGTGGTCTCAATTGAGGGTACGGCGATTCGCTTCGATGCGATACCTGAGACTCTTGAGCGAACGACCCTTGGTAGCTTGGTTGTGGAGGATTGGGTGAATGTTGAGCGCTCACTTCGTATGGGAGATGAGCTCGGTGGTCACATCCTTTCTGGACACATTTTGATGACTGCGCAGATACTGCAGCGAACCGAGCGTGGTGAGGGCATCGACTTGCTAATCGAGGCACCTACCGAAGCTCTTCCGTACATTCTGGAGAAGGGTTATGTCGCTGTCGATGGAATGTCATTGACAGTTGGTGAGGTTAGTGAGTCTAACTTCGCCTTGCACATTATTCCCGAGACACTGAGGGTCACGACGATAGGTGAGAAGCAAGTCGGCCATTCTGTGAATATCGAGATTGATTCTCGCACTCAAGCTGTTGTCGACACGATTCGACGTATGGGGGTGGAGTCGTGAGAATCGCTGCGGTATGTGGTTCCTTTCACAAGGCTGAGGTTGAGCAGATGCTTGAGTACGCACGAGACGAAGCCACCTCGAAGAATGCAGAGGTGACCGAGGCGGTCTGGGTTCCGGGCTCAATGGAAGCGCCATTGGCCTTGGAGAGATTACTGATGCGAGAGGATGTCGATGGAGCGATTGCACTTGGTATAATCGAGCGTGGTCAGACTCAACACGGTCTGGTCATGGGTCAATCGGTTACTCGCGCTATCATCGAATTACAAATCAAACACAACAAGCCGATTGGACTTGGGATCATTGGGCCGGGGGCTGAACCAGAACACATTGAACCACGCCTCGAACCGCATGCCCGCGCCGCTGTCGGCGCGGTAATCGCGATGCAGAATTGAGTGGAAATATCAGTTCTTAGACTCGCCTTGCCTTCAGAGTGAATGAAAGTGGGAAGCGTACTTCACCCTCCTTCAAGCGCCAATAATTCGGGCGTGACGGTTCGAATTTGTCGGGCCATGGATCGAAGAAAAGTTCGTCACGCTCGACAAAAGATTCGATTTGAAATCCATTATTCACGAGCGCGTTGATGACCGTGTCGTAACGATACTCCCAGCAATGAGTGACGCGCTCGCCCTCCAACTCAGGATCAGCGTACGAACCCTCGCCAATTTCAGATATTGGCCCCTCGTAGAATAGATCGTATTTCGGCGCAAATAAGGAGCCTTCAGAAGTTTCGCGAGGCTCAAGAGTGTTGACGAAAGGCGTTGATTCTTCAAGATAGATTAGACCTCCTGATTTGACCAATTTAGCGCATACCGAAGCCCACTCATCGAGATCGGGCAACCAGCACAGAGCCCCTCTTCCAGTATACAAAATGTCGAATTTCTCCCCTTCCAAAGAATCGGCTGCATCAGCAACGGTTGAATGGATGAATCGGGCATCATCGATGCCTAGGATTTCAGCGAATCGTCGGGCCTCAGTGAGCGCATTTTGTGAGAAATCGAGGCCCGTTACGCGTGCTCCTCGGCGCGCCCAAGAAAGCGTATCTGTCCCGATATGACACTGAAGATGAAGTAGAGATTTTTCAGCCACATCACCCATCTCTTCAATCTCCCAAGGACCGAGTTTGCACTCTCCTGCTAACCACTGTTCAATCCTGTAGAACTCGGTCCCACTACCCTGTGCATGCACTTGAGCAAGGGAGTCCCAAGAGGCGTGGTTCTCAGCGATGGCCTGTTTGTCTGATTCAGGAGAGGGAGCGGGGCGCCAAACCATGAGGAAAGCGAGAGCATGCATGGTTGAAATCATGTCGCAAGGGTTCCAAAGTCAGTATCAAAGCACAAATCACGAGAGTCAATGTTCAAAGAACGCCGAACATTGGGTGAAGCCATGTCCGACGAAGTCCGCAATGCCATCATCATCGGTTCGGGACCGGCGGGATATACTGCAGGACTGTATTCGGCCCGAGCGATGCTTGAACCTCTGATGTTTGCTGGCTACGCCTCCGGTGGTCAATTGATGCTGACTTCCGACGTCGAAAACTTCCCTGGCTACCCTCAAGGGATTGGGGGTCCAGACATGATGATACAGTTGCGCGAGCAGGCTGAGAGATTCGGACTTGAGGTGCAGGACAAGAATGTCGAGCGCGTCGATGTTAGTGAGCGCCCGTTCAAGGTCTGGGTCGAGGGTGAGGAATTCCGTGCTCAGACCTTGATTATCTGCACTGGTGCTGAGGCGATTTGGCTGGGTGTCGAAGGAGAGGATGCTCAGAAGGGTCGTGGGATTAGCACCTGTGCTACTTGTGATGGAGCATTTTTCCGCGATGAGGAGATTATCGTTGTCGGCGGTGGCGACTCAGCAATGGAGGAAGCTACATTCCTCACGCGGTTTGCTAGCAAGGTTACCATCATCCACCGTCGCGATGTTTTCCGTGCATCGAAAGTAATGTACGACCGTGCGGCTGAACATCCCAAAATCGAGATCAAGCCCTTTCGCTCAGTAAAACAGTGGTTATCTGATGAAAATGGCCTAACTGGTGCACTGCTCGAAGATCCGCGCGATGGTTCAACAGAGGAAATCGCTTGCAACGGGGCGTTCATCGCTATTGGCCATACTCCGATTACCTCATTCCTCGAAGGTCAAGTTGAGACTGATGATTCAGGTTACATCTTGCACCACGAACACACGATGACCAGCGTCCCCGGTGTATTCGCAGCCGGTGATGTCGTCGATACTCGATACCGGCAGGCAATTACTGCAGCCGGAATGGGCTGTCAGGCAGCCATCGATGCAGAACGATGGCTGGAAGATCAGCACTGAGTTTTAGATCGATAATTGGCTTCGCTACGCAACTTGCCAAGCCGAAGCCACCATGAATGAGTCGTCTTTCCTCATGTGCGTGCCTGATGAACTGACTGCGGCAGAACGCGCTCGTTACGCGCGTCATCTGATGCTCCCAGAGATGGGTGAAGAGGGGCAGAAGCGCCTTCTCGATGCCTCGGTGATGGTCATTGGAGCTGGAGGTTTGGGGTCTCCTGCACTTCTGTATCTAGCCGCAGCAGGTATCGGACGTATCGGCATCATCGATGATGATCGCGTCGATATCACAAATCTGCAGCGGCAAGTAATCCACGCCACCGCCGCCATAGGGTCTCTCAAGGTTGAATCGGCGGCTATCAGAATCAAGCAGTTGAATCCGGAGGTTGAGGTAGTAGAGCACGATATCAGGCTCAATGTCGAAAATGCGTTGGAATTACTTGCGGGATACGATGTCATCATCGACGGGACCGACAACTTTCCCACTCGCTACACGGTCAGCGACGCATGCGAAATTCTAGGAACTCCGTGGATCTTCGGAAGTATCCACCGATTTGAAGGGCAAGTCAGCGTTTTCAATCACGAGGGTGGACCAAATTATCGCGATTTATTTCCTAGTGCTCCGCCTCCTGAACTTGCTCCAAATTGTGCGGAGGCAGGCGTTCTTGGAGTTCTGCCCGGCATCGTCGGCAGCATTCAGGCTGCCGAGGCTCTCAAACTGATTATTGGCGTTGGTGAACCACTCTCAGGTCAGTTGCTCGTGATTGAAGCTAAGACAATGAGGATGCGAGCACTAACATTTGAGCGGGATGCAAACCGCGAGGCGGTGCGAGAAATGTCAGAAGAGTTGGTGATGGCGGCGTGTGTAAGTCAGCAAAGTGAGCCAGAACCAGCACCCGGTGAAGTTCTAGAGATTACACCCGCCGACTTCGTCCAGAGGAAAACTTCCGGTTGGAATCCATTCCTACTAGATGTTAGGCGAGCAACTGAGGAATCGATTGTCTCCTTGCCAGGGACCGACCTACGAATCACACACATTTCTGTCCCTTCACGCTCAGAGGAGATTCCACAAGACCGCGATATCGTTGTCTATTGCCGAGTTGGAGGCCGGTCGAACGCTGTCGCGCACTGGCTGGGGCAGGCTGGTTGGAACCGTGCGAGAATCTGGAACATGGTTGGTGGGCTTCATCTGTGGGCAGATCAAGTGGATTCGACGATCCCTAAGTATTGAATATAGGCTCATTAGTGGTGAAACATAGGGCTATGCGCTCTTTAATTGTGGTTATTTGATTGATTATTCGGCAATATACTCGTTTTTACGCTTTTCTCCACTCATTAGTGGTAAAATCACTAGCAAACATCGTTTTAATTGTGGTTAAATATGCTAAAATATTCGTCAATTGTGGCATTGCGCCAATAGAAAGCACTTCGATAGTGGTGCGAATGGGAGACGTACAGCGATTCTTTGTTGTACTAGTGCACACAGGAGGATATCATGACCGGCCGCCGCGGCATCTGGCGCTGCCCCTCTTGTGGTAAGCATCAGACTTGGAAATCCCGCGACCAATTGACAACGCGACTCGATAGAAAGTGCATCGCTTGCGAACAACGAATCAGAGTCACACTAGATCGGTCGGGCAGCGGTCGCGGACGTAAACAGCAGGCTCAAGTCTGGGAGCGTCCGGCTGAGACTTCGCTAGAAGAATTGCAACAAGAAGTGTCTCTGCGAGACTCTGGTGAATCTATTGCAGATTCACAAACGGAGAGAGCAGGCCCCTCCAACCAGCAAGACCTCCCCCCGCTCTGGGGCGCGGACTGGAGTCCAAGTCATGCGCTGGAATTCGCCGCGCCACTACCAAACGAGACCGCTCGCTCCGAATTGATTCGATTCCTCATCGAAAGACACGATGGCCATGTCGAGTCGGCATTCGAATGCTGGAACTCCCTCAATCCCCCAGAGCGTTTCAACGGGCTCTCCTTTCATGAATTCAGCCAATCTTTCTGTGATGCTTACTCGCAAGTATTGAGCGAGCGAGTCTACGAGCCCGGTCTTGCAGGGCTAGCTCAAGAGGAAATCATCCCACGTAGGAGCGGTTCATCCTACCTCGACAGGCGCGCAGTACGCATGATAAGAGATATCGCGTTATGTTTGCGGAGGATGGCCCACATCGCTGCCGTGACTGTTGAACAACGTTTCGAATGGCAGCGATGGATGCACCGTACCCGCGCCCTCGATGAGCACCTCAAGGACCTCTTCATGAATGGAATTCCAACACCAGACGGAGGGCGATTCGGAGGCAAGGGATTCCGCTCTACTTGGCAGGAAGGTGTCGTCGCTTGTGCAACATCAATGACTCGCGCAATAGATATCCCCGCCGAATCAATCGACCAGGCCGATGTCATCGCCCCAATGATTCGCGACGTCGGACTGGCCCTATCGATGGGCCAAACTCCTCTCGAAATTTTCAATGCCCAAGTGGGCAAGTCAACATCTTACATGGACGGAGGTATAGAAGGAGCAGGAGGCAGAGACCTCCATGTTGGGAATTGGAGCAAAAGAGTACTGCCTCCAACCGCCCCACTACCGATTGCCAGCGCCACGGCAACAGGCATTGCACTAGCAGCGAGTAGGCTCGATGTGTCTCGTTTTCACCTTGCACCAGTGGGCGAGGGCTGTAGCAGCAGTGGAGAGTTCTGGGAAGCGATGAACCTCGCCGGCGCCCGTGGGCTACCGATAGCATACATGATTCAAAACAATCAGATTGCCCTCGACACATTCACCGTTGGTCAATCCGGAGCTGAGACCTTTGGAGACAAGGGGCACTCGATGGGAATTCCGGCTTGGACAATCGACGGGGCCGACCCAGCGCAATTTCACGCATCAACAGCCGCAGCCAGAGAATACGCCCTCGACGGTTGCGGAGCCACACTAATCCACGTCGAAACGATGCGAGGGTGCGGACACGCCCATCACCACGACGACCTCTACCTCGGAGCTGCCAGTGGCAATCCACCAGGCTATGTCGATCGCGAATTACTGACCTATTGGGCCGAGAAAGATCCAATTCCAAACCATCGCGAACACCTCATCCATCTGGGTGTCAGTGAGCGCCGCCTCGCACATATGGAAGCAGAAGAGCAAGCAGCGGTCGACGCGGCTCGACAAGAAATGGAAGCGGCGGCTTGGCCAGAAGGCAATTCGGTCACCGCAGGAATCACCTCCATCCACGATGCAACAACTCACTCAGAGCAATACGACCGCTTCGGAGTAAGCCTGCCAGGACCGGACCCCCCCGTCCCTGCTGGAAATATCGAAATCGAATTTTCTGACGCTCCAAAATCTTGGACTTACAGTAAGGCAATTCAAAACGGCATGGTTGCATTAGCCGACCAGTACGGCGATTCCATGGTTTTCATGGGTGAAGACATGGAAATCGCCGGTGCCTTCGGAATGAATCTCCCACTCAAAGCCCGAGGCCATTCGGACAAACTTCTCGATATGCCCTTGTCCGAGGCCATCATCATCCATTCGGCCACCGGGGCAGCTCTCGGCGGCCTACGACCGGTCGCAGAAATCCAATTTGGCGGATTCGCTGCACTAGCAATGAATCCGCTCATAAATAACGCAGCGCAACTCCGATGGCGCTGGGGTGCGGAAGTACCGTTGACAGTCAGAATCCCACTCGGAGCAAAAACGCGAAGCGGACCATTTCATGCCAATATGATCGAGTCCTGGTTCGCCAACGACCCCGGCCTCATCATCCTCTTTCCTTCAACCCCACAAGATGCCTACGACCTTCTCGTAGAAGGCCACGCTCTAAACGACCCAGTCGTCTTCCTCGAGCACATCGGACTCTACGGATTGCGCGGAGGGAAGACTGGTTGGGGCAACTCAATCAACCAGATAGTCGATACAAAATCGGTTCATGAACGCCTCGCGCGGGCAGAATCAAGCATTGGCAAAGCCCGCGTAATCCGAGGCGGTAAAGACCTCTCAATCGTCACTTGGGGGGCGATGGTACACGTGGCTCTCGAAGCCGCTGCTGCAGCCGCCAAGCGAGGCATAGAAGCAGAAATCATCGACCTCAGAACTCTGCAACCCTTCGATGCGCAGACCTGCATCGATTCCGTGCGAAGAACAGGCCGTTTGATTGTCCTGCAAGAGGCGCAGTACACCGGAGGTTTGGGCCATACAGTGAGCAGTCGTATCCTCGAAGAGGCGTTTTGGAACCTCGAGAATGCACCCGTAGTAATTGGCGCCTTGGACACCCCTGTTCCATTCTCACCACCACTCGAAGACCACACTATTCCCACCGCAGAACTCGTCGTTCGACACATCAGGCGAATGTGCGAATAATGATCGCGCAAGTGAGGGAATGATGAGGGGTCGAGCATGCGAGCAATGGGAATGGACTCAAACATCATGAACGGGGCACGGAGGGCGTGATAGCGATGCTTGACTCCGATCCCACATTGGTCCTCATTGGCTTCGCCCTACTCATGATTGGAGGCGAAGGTGTTGTGCAGGGCGCAATCAAGATAGCATACAGGCTGAATGTGCCGCCGCTTCTGGTAGGATTCACCATCGTTGCGATTGGAACCTCACTTCCTGAGCTGGCTGTGGCTCTCGAAGCGGTGGCTCAGGGCGAGCCCGACATTGCCGTTGGCGGTGTCTTGGGCTCGAATGTTGCGAATGTGTTGCTGGTTCTTGGAACCGCCTGCATGCTGGGTTCAGGTAGTGATGCAGGCGCAGGACTGCGCCGCGATGCCATGGCTGTCATCGTGGCGACTGTGCTCTTGACTGCTTTCGTATATCTAGGACGAATCCCCTATGAAGGCGGCATCATCATGCTGCTCCTTTTGGTTAGTTACTACGCCTATTCCTACATCTACTCCAAGGGAAAGAGTGAGGATGACGAAGAAGAGGACTCCTGGTTGCCAGACAACATCATTCTCGCCATCGCTGCAACCGTCGCTGGCGGGGCGATGATATGGCAGGGCGCGGTGCTCTTGCTCAGTGGAGCAACTGGATTGGCGGAAGCACATAACATCCCAGACTCCGTCATCGGTTTGTCGATGGTCGCTCTTGGTACATCCCTCCCTGAATTGGCTGTAACTCTGATTGCTGCATTTCGGAATCAAGGTGGAGTCGCCGTCGGTAATGTTCTCGGTTCAAATGTAATCAATATCCTTGGAATCCTTGGTACAGCCTCGGTCGTTGGAGATGGTATCGATATCGCTGCTGAATTCGCAGGACGGGATATTTGGGTAGTTATCCTGACTTCCGGATTGGTTGCTGCGATGCTACTCGATGATCGTGAAATTGGTCGGCGTGTAGGAGCTACTATGGTTGTCGGTTACATATCGTACATGGCATTCCTATACTTCGGTTGAACATCGACTTCGCTAACTGACGGATTCCTAAATCAGCCGCAACAGCGGTGCGAACGGCTAAGGCGGGAAGACCGCTGGCGGGTTCATGGCAGACTTTGGATTGTCCGAGGAACAGGAGATGCTGCGCGAACTCGCTCACGAGTTTGCGCGAGATTCAGTAAGACCTCACGCTGAGCACTGGGACCTTGAGAACGAGTTCCCGCTCGAGACTATTGCCGAGGCTCACGCACTCGGCCTGACCAATCTGCACATTCCTACCGAGTATGGCGGCATGGGCATGGGAATCGCTGACGAAGTACTAGTGATTGAGGAATTTGCTTGGGGAGACCCAGGGTTCAGTACCGCCGCGTATTCGAATGGGTTGACTGCGGGTCCAATCATCACCGGAGGTACTGAGGAACAGAAGGAAGAGTATCTCGGCCGGCTCGTCAAGGAGCCGAAAATCGCCTCCTATTGCGTCACAGAGCCGGCGGCTGGAAGCGATGTCGCGAGCATTGAGACGACTGCTGTTCGCGATGGTGACCATTACATCCTCAATGGCGAGAAGATGTTCATCACTGGAGCCGGTCACGCTGACTGGTTCTTCGTGCTCGCATATACAGACAAGTCAGCAGGCTACAAAGGCATGAGCGCCTTCATCGTTGAGAGCAATTTGGAGGGAGTCACACTCGGCAAGAAGGAGTCCAATATGGGACAGCGCGCATCGGACACCAGAGGGGTTCGATTCGACAATGTCCATGTGCCTGTCGAGAACCTCCTCGGAGGCGTCGAAGGCAAAGGTTGGTTTAACGCCATGAAGGCCTTCGATTTATCGCGCCCTAACACCGCTGCACAAGCTGTTGGATGTGCCCGGGCGGCTTACGAACATGCCTTGCAGTACGCCGATGAGCGCAAGACCTTCGGCAAAAAACTCCACGAGCATCAAGCGATTCAATTCATGCTCGCTGACATGAAGACGAAGATTGAGGCTAGCCGCCTCCTAACATGGCGAACTGCATGGGAGGCGGACAATGGAATCCGCAATACTGAGAGTGCGGCTCACGCGAAGCGATTCGCCGCCGATTCATGTATGGAAATCACCACAGATGCGGTACAGATCTTTGGCGGCTACGGTTACTCAGAAGAGTACCCGGTGGCACGACTCATGCGCGCAGCAAAGGTTCTGCAGATTTACGAAGGAAGCAGTCAGGTGCAGCGTATGATCATCGGACGCGAGATGACTCGCGACCTCTGAACAGCCCAAAGGGCTGAACACTCACAAGACCGCGCCCTTGAAATCGGAGTCGCGAGGCCCCGAGTTAGAGAACCATGGCAAATTCAGCCGTTATCCGAACCCGATTGGTCGCATTTACGATACTCGGGATGATGTTGGTCCCAGCACTTGCTGCGGCCCTCCCAGCAGTCTCGGACCCTCAGAAAATCTCCAACACTTATGCTGAACAAATTGGCGAATGGTGGGAAGATACGAACATGGATCTCGATGGCGATGGTATTCACGACGCTATATGGATTGCCGCCCAAAATAACCACTACGAATACCTCGATGAGAATGGACGTATCTCCGTCATAGTCGACTTCGACCACACGCCGACAGCCCAGGACCAAGCAATCCTCGAAAGTGAGGTAGCATTCCAAACCCAATTCCGCTATTGGCTAATCGATTCGATCGCCGGAACAGTCGAACTGAATCGAATCCACGAACTCCTCGAACAACCCGGCGTCGTCTTCGTCGAACTCGATGGTCGACTTGAAGTCCAAATGAAGGACGTAAAACCGGTTCACGGCGTCGACCTTGTCTGGCAAGACACAGGATATACCGGTGCCGGAGTAACGATGGCGATCATCGACACCGGTATCGACGGCAACCACTCCGGTGTCGACGACCTCGACGACGATAACTCGACTCACGACCCGAAAATCCTCGGCTTTTACGATGCAATCAACAATCCAGATGCAACCAACGGCACAGAGATTTTCCCTTACGACGACCACGGCCACGGAACCCATTGTGCAGGAATCACCACAGGAACTGGCGCGCCAACCTACGAGCACGTCGGAGTAGCGCCACAAGCCAACCTCGTCGGCGTCAAGGTGCTAAGCGGCAGCGGAGGCGGATCTTACGCCCAAGTCATGGCCGGAATGCAGTGGACTGTCGACAAGCGCCACGACTACAATATTCGTGCCGCGAGTATGAGTCTCGGAGGACCTGCGGTCTCAGAATGGACCACTTCAGAGAAGGAGTCAGTCAACCGAATGGCCAACGAGATGATGCGAGCGGGAGTAGCACTCTTCATTGCAGCTGGAAACGCCGCCTTCAGCGCACAGATTGGCACACCCGGCAGCGCTGAAGATGCGATAACGGTCGGGGCCCTCGACAAAAATACAGCAATCGCCGTATATTCCAGCCAAGGCCCGACCGAAGAGGGTCGCATCAAACCAAACATCGCCTTTGTCGGCAGCAATGTGATGGCTCCAGAAGCCAACACTGGTGACGGCTACACATCAATGTCAGGCACCAGTATGGCAACGCCCGGTGCCGCAGGTGTTGGGGTTTTGATGTTTCAGGCGAATCCAGACTTGAGTCCATTTGACATTCGCAATATGATGCAGGAAACTTCGACCTACCGACAATGCCACTACATGCTGGCCAACGAAGCCTGTGCAGAGGACCTCGTTCCCAAAAACCGCCAAAACAACGTCTACGGACACGGACATGTCAACGCTCAACCTTCAGTCGAAGAGGCCGCGAATTACCACTACGAACTCAGTATGTCGCTGAATGTGACACTTGCGAGCGAGTATGGAATGGATAATCGGGTGCACATCGGCCAAGGTGATTCCATTGTCTTCGACTTGGACGGTGGAATTCAGCGAGTACAATGGCGCACTTGGGATATGCGAGATAATTGGATGGATTTGGCTGAGTTTGCTGTTGGCGACGAGCAATTTGAGGTGACTCATAACCTGCTCGTCGATAGGCTACGATTCCTGCCGAATAACACCATAGAGGGCGAGCAAGTGATTCTAGTTCGCGCCATCTCTGGTGACGAGTCATCCACCAATCTAGCCGTTGGCATCCACGTGATGGGTGAGGAAAAGATGGCGGAGAGTGGAGGAACCGGATCACTGATGGGATTGATAGTCGGAATACTCGCTTTACTGGTTCTCGTACTCCTTGGCGCTCTCGCTTTCGCGGGTGTTCAGCTACGCGAAAGGGGTTTCTTCGACGACGACGAGTATGATCTAGAGATGGATGCCGCCGTCGAATCAATGATGAGCGGTGAGGAAGACGCCGCTGATGATGGCGATTGACAAGGCGATTATCCTCGCCGCTGGAGCGAGCGAGCGTTTGGGTGAACCCAAGGCCCTCGTCCAGTTGACCAATGGCTTGACGCTCGTCGAATTTATGGCTAACATACTACATTCTCACCGGCTCGAAGTAACCGTCGTAACGAGAGAAAACTTAGTCCAACCAATAGGTCACATTCTCAATGAATTAGGAGCGAAAATCGTTCTCAATCGCGAGCCTGAGGCAGGGCGCACCGGCAGCATCCAATGTGGGTTGAGATCCACAGGAGGTGGGCCTATCCTCATCGCACCTGTCGACCGCCCCGGGTTCAACAGCGAAACCATCGAGGCCCTGCTCAAGGCTGGCACAACCTCTTGCCCAGTCTATGGAGGGCGCGGTGGACATCCAATCGCACTCTCTGCATCGGATTGCGAACGAATTCTCAAAGCCGCACCAGACACGCCGCTGCATGACCTCATAGAACCGCAGCGTATCGAGGTCGATGCACCTCATCTTCACCTCAATATCGACACAAAAGAGGATGTTGAGGAACTTCTCCGTATCTACTAAGATGCTGCAAAGGCCCACGAATCGATGTCAACTACAAAACATCATGATTGAGTTCAATACAACAGAAACTCAAGGTCAATCAAGGCTGCAGAAGTCTCTCAATTTCTGGATATTCCCCCATTGCCCAGAGGAATGCAAGACCGATGAGAAGAGCAGGTAGAGTAGTGTGGATAGTCGCCCAAATCGAAGCAGTCTTGTGCCTGACCAGAAGTGGGAACAGAGCATCGCCATCCTGTGAGATCGCATTAGCAACCAGCGCAGGGAAGGAGACGATGCCCTCGACATATGCCGTGATGGCGATAATCTGAGGCCCGCAGCCAGGGATCAGACCAATACCGGCTGCGACGAAGACCGCTCCGACACCAGCGCCATGTTCGGCGAAGTCACCATTATCCATACCGAAAGCAACCATTCCGAAAGCGAAGGCAAGGTAAGCGATTAGGACCCAGAATGTGACGAAGGCGGTTTCCGAAGCAGCGTGAACGAGTGTTTCATCCATCGAATGCAACTTATCTCCAATCGTCGCTTCTGTATCATCAGAAAGGAAATTTTTTGACGAAAGATAGAGAATAATCGAAAGCGATGTTCCAATCAATCCCACCCATGTGATTAGACCATCTCGAGTCATCGGATTCCATGCAAGTTCGGGCGCGTATTCGGCATCCTGAGCATACCAAAAGAGCAGCATAATCGCGAGAACTAAACCGACTGCGGTGACTGCCCACCAAACACGATAACCTTGGTGAATAATCTGGTAACCCAAGCCCTCCGGCACTTCTCGAGGAAGGTCTTCAAGCACCGAATCCTCGCTTTGTACATAAAAACCAGTATCGCCTTCCAACTGCTTGGCAGCCTCTTCCCCCAGCAATTCCTTCGAGCCAAAGGTTGGACCGAAGCGCCCAAGCGGACGAGAGGGGGTTACACCGATTGCGTCAGCCCCGTACCCCCACGTCACTCCTACGACGAATGAAGTCACGTGGACGATTAAGACCGGTGTGAGAAAATCGGGATTTAGGAATACCGCTCCGATTAGAACAAAAGCGGCATCGCCAAGGGTGGCGATTAGTGTGGCGATTACAGTCCCGTAGGTGACGTAGCCACGCGTATACATTGGCATCATGATGATCGCTCCACCGCAGCCGGGCGTCAGACCCATGATGGCACCGAGGGCCGGTTGCCAGCGCTCATTATTACGGATCCATTCAACAAAACGTCCCGCAGTAATGTATTGCAACCAACTGAACAAAAGTACCATCGCAGCTACGAAAACTGTGACTGCGAGGAAAGCGTCTCGCATCGAAATGACGAGGATTTCGAGCGCCTCACCAAAGGTGATGTTGAACGCCACGAAGGACCGCGGTTGGTACCGACCATATCAAAGTTAGCCGTGGCTAACTCTCAGTGACGAGGGGGAGAAGCACAATTATTCTCGCAATTATTTCGGACACAACTCCAAAACAGATACGCGTATCGCGCTCTATGACCAGCGCCACCCTCGCTTGGGTCCTCGGGAGGCTCGGATGCGGTGATCGGGTTGCGCTCGCCTCTGTCGTTGAAGCGAGCGGTAGCGTTCCGGGCAAGCCAGGAGCGCGCATGGCTGTGACCAATCGCGGTAGAAGGCACGGAACCGTCGGGGGCGCGGGTTTGGAACTCAAGGTGGAGAATCACCTCAACCAGATGCTAGTCAATGGATCGAGTGCAAGTCGAGTCGAGACATACGTGCTACATAGAGATGCGAAGGGCCAAGAAGCAACCGCTCTCAACAGCCTCTGCGGCGGTCGCGTGACCGTCTCTCTGGAGGTGCTCGAACCCATGCCACACATACTGATTGCTGGCGGCGGTCATTGTGGGCAAGCGGTAGCTGCCGCCAGCGATAATCTCGGGTGGTCTCACAGTGTCTACGACATTCGCTCGGAATATGCTGCGGGTGACCTATATCCGAACGCCGTCGAGAACCATGATGGGAATGTCAACGACTTCGTAGAAAGCCTCGCAGACGAAGGTTTCCTGCGCTTCTCAGACATCCTTCTGCTCGGCCACGATTGGGCGGTCGATCAAGACCTGCTAATCGGGATGCTTCAAGCACGTGGAGAAGAGTTACGACCGCGTATCGGAGTAATCGGTTCACGCTCGAAATGGAAGGCATTCAGTCAAGCTTTAATCGATGCCGGAATCAGTCAATCAGCAATCGATTCTGTCCGCTGTCCAATCGGCATCGACATCGGCGCAGAGAGTCCCGAAGAAATCGCAATCGCCGTCTGCGCTGAGATTATGTCGCTAGAGAAAGGCACTCTCATGAACGACGAAAACTGAAAGGTGGCCGGATGGGCCGCAGAAGCATGCGTCCGGTCGCAATCGCACTAGTCCTGATGCTATCATCTGCGATGCTCAGCGGCTGCATTTGGGACGACGAAGTCACAACCAACGTACCCGAAGCCGAAGAGGACGGTTTTCGAGCCTTCAGTGTCGTCGCCCCAATCGACACTGGAATCAACGTCTACCATGACCACTTTCGGACTAACGAAACACTCCCTGATTGGATGCTTGAACAATTTGGCGTAACTATGACCTGTGAATTAACCTTCGAGGGTACTTGGGAGGATCGTTATGAGGCAGATAGAGCAACTTGCTGGGACCTCATCAACGCCACCGACATCGTTTACTTTCCAGGCACCCGAATCATCGGCGCTACCCCAGATGATGAGACGGATATCCCAATCCTTGACGACCCTCAAGATGGCCACGGCACAGCAGTCACAGGAGCGGTCCTAAACGCCAACCCCGACGCTGTGATTTTCTTCGTGGAGGGTTTCTCCGATGCAGCGGTTCTAGCAGCAGCAAACCAGCCGCTTGTAGACATCATCACTACCAGTTTCGGGCCAATTGGATCGGTACCTGTCACCGGTATCGAACAAGCGACTAAGGTCGCAGTGGTCCATAACAAGAAAATCCACACTGGAGCCGCTGACAATTCGCCCTCACCCGCGGTGCAAGACGCTACAGCGGGCCCACCTTGGAGCATAGGTGTCTCTGGATACGCTGAGGAGGATGACGATCAGAAAGAGACCATGAGCGGCTCCTATCCGGATGTTGCAGCGGATTGGACTCAGGTCCTTCCAAACCACGACGATATTGACGGATACCATCAGACCAGCGGCACCTCATTCGCAACACCGCGAACCGCTGGCCTGCTATCCAAAGTTCTCCAAAATCTGCGCGACGAATTCGGCGACGCCTCAAGTGGCGCCGATCCAATCGTACGCAGTGGCCTCATCGTCAACGGAACTGATTACTCGGCTAGCGAAACTGACATCCGCAACGCGCTCAATCTCTCAGGGTGGTATCCAAGCGCCAGCACTTGGGACCCGACATCCGGAACGATGCCAATCTCCCCCATCGCACCCTGCACACAGGTCGGTTGGGGAGTCGTCAATGAGTCGAACATCGAACCAATGATCAAACATCTGAATGGCACTGAACAGATGCCAAATCGGCCCTCTGACGTAGTTCAATGCATGGCGGCGAACCAAGCGATGCGCGAAGCCTACTGGTCCTTCAGAGCCTGATTTCTCTGAAGAATTAGCCGAACAGGCGGGATTCTCAAAGAATCTCTCGCAGATTCGCAGTGACTCGTTCAGTCCGGTGAATTGAATACTGCCGCCACAATTTCGCGCCAATGCGCAAGGTGGTTCTGAGGTGGCGGCTCTCGACCATCGAGGCCTCGAAAGATCTTTCTCGCCTCCTCAAAATCTTCGATCGCTTCGAAGTCCTCGCCCACCTAGGAGTATCTTCAATCGGCATCGTGCAATTAGCTGAGATCGAAGTCAAAGAAGGAAGAGACATTCACGAACTCAACGAACTCGACGGCTTTCAAGTGATGGAAATCCATGAGGAATCAGAAGATGGAATCCTAGCCAGCATCCTTTGTAGTCACAGTTTGGCAAAGTCAGCAATCGAGCTCTCAAACCTGCATCTCCAGCCACCATACGGCATCGATTCGAAGCGCGGTATGGAGATGCGAGTAACCGGTTTGACAGGCGCAATGCGACGATTCCTCGCACTCCTCAGAGTCATCTTGCCTCCGGACAAAGTCAGCGTCATTACGATGCGAGGAGAGATGGTCAATGGATGGAGCCAAGTGCTTACGAATAGGCAGCAAGAGGTCGTGTCATTTGCATCGGAACGAGGTTACTATGAGGATGGAACGAAGGTGACAATCAAGGAGCTCGCAGATGAGATGGGGATTTCCCGCTCGACTTTCGGCGGCCACCTGCACGAAGCGGAACGGGCCATAATGCGAAAGGCGGGTACCGACCTTGAATGAGTCCGTAGGACTCAGACCGAAGCGTAATAGGACAACCATGAGTGGATTCGACGCATGGTGCAGCACCGGCTTCCAATGCTTCCCTCGACGGGGGAAGTTCCTTGGGCAGCCTTGGTGAATGGTGTTGAGAAGCAGTTGAACATCGAGGGGAATGCGATTCTGCTCGATGTTCTTCGTGACCAGGCAGGGAGTCTGGGCACAAAGCGAGGCTGCGACATGGGAACTTGTGGATGCTGCTCGGTACTGATTGATGGGCAGCCTCGGCTCTCCTGTTTGACGCTTGCAGCGGAGGCAGACAATTGTGAAATTACGACTGTTGAAGGGCTTGCTGATGGACACCATCTACATCCGATTCAAGAGATGTTTGCGGAGTGCGGGGGGTCGCAGTGCGGCTTCTGCACTCCTGGATTCTTGGTTGTTGCATCGGCACTATTGGAAGAGAATCAAAATCCTAGCGACGATGAAATCAAGTGTGCAATAGAAGGAAATCTTTGCCGCTGCACCGGTTACCAACAGATTGTAGATTCGGTGCGAGCCGCGGCTGAGATTCTGACCTCTGGCGAGAATATCGGAGACTCAACCTCACCGAAGAGCGATCCTCATCCGGGATTCGCAGGAGAGTGATTAGATGGCTGGCTCAGGAGATGAAACAGCCGGCGATAAGAATGAGGATGAGATGATCGGCTACCGGCAGCAGCCGGGAAAGTTGCCTTTCTCAAAACCCGGCTCGGGTGGCAAAAATCGATTCTCTCGTCCGACGGATGCAGCGATGATTCCCGAGTCCCAAGGTGGTCAAAAGAGCCAGCCTTGGGGGCCGCATCGCCACGATGAATTGGTCAGTGGTCAGACTATAGGTAAGCCAACCGCACTCGTCGACAGTCGCTGGAAGGTGACTGGCCAAGCTCACTATGGAGATGATGTGCGCTTGGCCGGCGAGCTGATTGGACGCATTATTCGCTCGCCGCATCATTATGCCCGAGTGCTAAGCATCGATTGCTCAAAGGCACTCAAATTGCCCGGCGTCGTAGCCATCGCTACTGGAGCCGATGCCGCCAATAAATTCGGAGTCCTACCTGTCACCAAAGACGAGCACGCCATGGCCGTTGAGAAAGTCCGTCACGCTGGTGACCTCGTCGCTTGCGTGGCAGCCGAAGACGAAGCGACGGCACGCGAAGCCGAGCGCTTGATCGAAGTCGAGTACGAAATCCTCGATTCAATCCACGATATGCGCGACGGTCTCGAAGATTCAGAAAATCCA
>JAQXEV010000124.1 GCA_029250665.1 Candidatus Thalassarchaeaceae archaeon
GGGCTGTTGTACACTGAAACTGTCGAGGTATCAGCCTCACCGGCTGCCAGCAAACTACCAGCCAATGCGCGACAGACAACATCACCGCGACGCTTCGTCATACGCTTGGTCAGCCAACGCCGGTCGTGCCTTTTCTTAGACACGGCATCGATGTTTTTGATAGTGGCAGCGAGCATATCTCGCCGTGGTTTTCCGAGTTCGCAGCGAATGTCGGGGAGGAATGCTTCAGGATTCTCAAGAAGTGTCTCGAGATTGCGGTCGAGCCGCTGTTGTATTTGCTTGGAAGCCTTCTTGATTCCACGCACGCGAACCTTCCTGCGACGATTCTTATCGCCCGGAAAGCTAACCTCAGCGGGGGGCTTTGCCATGTCATCGCCTCCTGATTCCTCGCTTCATCGTTGGCCCTTGCGGCGCTCGTAGGCTTCGCGCTCCAAGCCGCTGAATTCAGCGGGTAAAATCAGACAGTGAATGCGCCCCCCCTCAACCTCGGCAATGTCCTCTAGATTTCCCGAAACTACTCTCTGGTCGGGTGTTCCAAGGTCGCTGAGAAGAATAGAATCCCACTGCGCGATGGGCGTGCTCATACTGTCTCTGGTTTCGCCCTCTCGTTCGGCTAGCCGCTCTGCCATTTTTTGGAGGAGTTCGACTGCTTGGAGCGGGCTCATAGGTTGTGGTTGGTCGACACCCATCCCAGTTGGGTCGAGGTCCAATAGAACGAGTGTGTGTAGATCGGAGCGGTAGTTTGCGTCGATCAGTTCGAGAGGGGATGTTGGCAGGTAATCGCCGTAAGCGAATGGTAGTGTTACCTGGCGGCCAAAGCGGTAGGATTGCAGGCCGGATAATGACACTGCGAGCGAGGTCGCACTGAGGCCCGGAATTACAGAGAATTCGATTGACTGCTCGTCACAATGTGCTTCTAAGTCGATGTGAGTTGTGGCTTGCATGGGATCACCGACGACTAGTAGAGCAACGGGGCTGGTTTGAGCCAATGCGAGAATTTCTGCTGGGTCTTCGACCTGCGGACGCATGGCTCGATGCCATGGTCCGATGAGTGATTCGAGTTGACTTTCTTGGTCGCTTGGCAGTGTTGCTGTGTAGCCTTCTAGAAATCTGTGTTCACAGGCGCGCGCGTGCTCGATAGCGTCGGCTGTCATCAGCCCTAGGTCACCTGGACCAAGGCCAATGAGCCAAAGCCCTGCGGGGAGCGCGCCGTCCGTCATGGTGAAGCGGGGGGTGTGCCTGCCCGTCATCAACATGATGCGCCACTTGGTCGTTCCAAATCGCGAGGTCGAGGCTGTTCTAGGCCATGTTCGTGCTCGTGGATGGGGGGCGTTGAGCCACAGGGTTTTCTCTAGTGAAGACGGATTTTCACGACTAATACCACTAGATGCGGGGGCACCATTGGAACTCCCAGATTCTCTCAACTATCCTGTCGAAATGCACGAGGGTGTCCCCGATGAGAAAATTGAGACAGATTGGCTAACTCTTCTTGCAGTAGAAGTAGACCAGTCGACAATTTTGGAAAAAGGCGAATCTTGGCCTTCGAATCACGAATTTGTTGGCGACATGATGATTGTTAGAATCGATAATGAAGTTGCAGAGTTCACCGACTCCATCGCCAGAGCAAAACTCGGCGCCCACCCTCACATTCGCTTACTTCTGGCCGATGACGGGGTCGAGGGCGAGTTTAGAATCAGGCAACTGAGGCCCATTGGTGCGAGACTAGCGGATAGAATTCTTGCCGGCCCCAGCCTAGAATTTGCACCTCCAGATCTTTTCTCAACAGAGGTCGCAGTCAAGGAGAGTGGTCGAGTAATCAGATGCGACCCGACACGTGCTTACTTCTCCACCAAATTGCAAACCGAGAGGCTAGAGACTCTGGCTTTAGCCAAGGAATTGCGAGAAGAACTCGACCGCCCCCTGAGAGTTGCCGACCCTTTCTGTGGGGTTGGCCCTGCCCTTGCGACCTTACTCGGCGAGCCCGATTTGGTCTCTGATTTACTAGCTACAGATCTAAACCCAAACGCGATTCAACTTTTGATGACTAATCTCTCGAAATGGGACAAAAAACCATACCCTGAGGGCGCACCAGATATTCACCGAGCGTACGATAATCGTCTCGTCGGTTTGGCAGATGCATTGACTCTCTCCGCCTCTTCATCAATCGCAGGCCAATGGGACCTAGTTTTGGTCAACCTCCCTCACAGAACAATCGAATTTCTTCCTGCCCTTGTTCCCTTACTCGACCGAAGTACTCCATCGATAATTCGTGGCAGAGCGATCGTCGAAGAGAGTGCTATTGAGGAGGCAAATCAGGCAATACGCTCTGCGCTCCCAGACATGATGGCCGACAAACCCCAACCATCCTTGAAGATCAAGCGAGATTACAGCGCCTCACTCCGACTTTGCTCATTTGAGGCTTGGATTGCTTCTGAATAATTCCGGGGATTAATTTATCCTGCATTCGTGTTATGAAAACACATGAGCGAACCGAGTGGCCATGATTGTCCTCGGTGCAGTGTTGAATTGTTCATAGAAGTCAATGAAGAAGTTGAAGGTGTAGATTTATTGATTTGTAAACAATGTTGGGGAGTCGGAATAACTGCTAAATCTCTAGATTCGGTAATCTCTGCAGGAAGTTTGTTGGATGAAAGAAGCAAAGGAAAAACCACAACCAGCGGAGATTGTAAATGTCCAATGTGTTCTACAATAATGGATGAAATCGAATTAGAAATTCCTGAAAATATAGTTGAGAAAATTAACATGATTGAAAGTGAAACCAACTCACTCAGTGCCTCAAAGACGGTAATCATTGACTCTTGTAGCAACTGTCCATCATTCTGGTTTGATGCTGGAGAGTTAGATTTACTAAATGGAATAACACCCAAACTCAGAGGGTCAAATTACGACAAAAAAACAGTTAGATTACTCGAAGACCACACACTAACGGAAGAATATTTTCAAAGGAAAAAAACCGTGAGGAGGACACTGGGGGGATTAACGGTATTAGGTGCTCTTTGGCTTGTCTTTCAAGCCAATCCATTTTCTATTATTATTGGTGTAATATTGGGTATTGGCGGATTGATTGCAATGTTTTCCAGAAATCCCGAACAATCTCTTGCAACAGGAACCTGCGATAAGTGTTGGAAACCAGATAAATTACTTGCGTGGAATTGTCAAAGAGGGGGTTGCTGGGCACATATCTGCAGCGATTGCGAAGGTATTGGTGATGACCCAGTTGAAACCTATGCTAAGACTCTGGGGGCGGTCGCTTTGGGAGTCGTTCTTGTAGGTGTAGCTGCAATCGCGGTTGTTGCCGTTGTAGAAACTGGTGGTGCTGGACTAGGATCTCCACTCGGAAGAAGCGGCGAATCAGAAAAGAAGCCTACTAAGATAGACATGCTCCTTTGTAGAGAATGTACAGAAATTTGGAAAGAAGAAAAGACGGAGAAAATCCCAGACCCTTCGGGCTACTAGACATTATTACGAGGAAACAACATGCCACTAGACTTTCTTGGATGGATTGCCGTCGATGCTGCGGGAGAATCGATGCACAAAAGCAAAGAAAAAAAGAAACTCGAAGCCGCCAAAGACGACCCAGCAGAATATGCAAGAATCTTGGAAGAAATCGAAAAAAGAAAGGAAAGAAACAACAAGATTACTCTTTATCTGGTCGGTTTGATTTTCATCATTCTGTTTTTCCAGTCAGTTCCAACCTTAGGTTATCTTGTCGCAATCAGTTGGACATTCTACGCGCTCATAAACGAAAAAACTTCTCCGCCAGGCGAGGAAGCCGAATTTCGAACGGATTCTGACACAAGCCCTGGAACGCTCTCTCCATCAGAACGCCAAGAACTAATGTCAAGAAAGTGTTCAGTACCTGGATGTAACACAGGAAATTTTCGAATGACAGATTATTGCCATAAACACCAAGACCACATATCATCGAACTCGGAATCAAATCCCGAACCAAACGATGAAGAAGACTGGTGGGAAGACGAGCAGCCCCAAAGCCAAGAAAAGTAGATTCAAATTCATGGACGGAGAATAGTTGTGATTGAGTCGTTTATTGCCGAGCTTCTTTGCGGTGGCCTCATTTGGCTCTTGATTACGGCGGGACAAAAGGCGTCCCAAGGCGTTTCCGAATCGCTTGC
>JAQXEV010000125.1 GCA_029250665.1 Candidatus Thalassarchaeaceae archaeon
ACCATCGCCCGCCTCAACATTCTGGTTGAGCGATACGGCGTCGCGGGCATTTTCATCGCCGCTGTTTCTCCGATTCCATACAAGGCTCTAGCCTGGATTGCTGGTGCCGGAAGAATGGATTTGAAACTCTTCGTAGCTGCAGGAATTTTCGGGCGCGGTTTGCGCTTCGGAATTCCTGGCGCTCTGCTCGGAATTTATGGCGATACAATGCTCGAATCACTAAATTGGATGACTTTCAGCCTCGCCGCAATCGTCGGTCTAGCGATTGTAATTCCAGCAGCGCGTTGGTGGAATAACCTCCTCGATGAAGAGGAATGAGTGATTTTCACTCTTGACAAACACGACACCCCACGCGTCTTATACCGCGCCCGAGGCTCTGATTTCATCATGGGAGGAGACTTGAGGCACTTCGATGCGACTGTTCGGGCCACGCTAGTCGTCGGACTGTGCTTCGCTCTAATCGCATCTTTTTCGATGCCGGCGATGGCCGATTCTCACACTCAGAGTGCTGAGGCCATTTGGGTCAAGAACTCGCAGGGAGTGTGGTGTCTAGAGGACTTGGCTTCCCAAGAAATAATCTTCGTCGAGCCGGTTGCAGGAGTCAGCCTGCACCCGATTGCCGGAGCCAAGGTTTTGGTTACCTTCACCGCTGACCAAGATGGGGTTTGGACTGTATATTCTGAGACATTTATCTCCATGACGGATTCTTCGCCTGATCCTATTAGCGAAGGTGAAGATGGGGTGACCGGTGATTCGGGAAGCGGAAATGGTGGCATCGGGGTCTCGATTTCGATGCCAACGAATTTTGCCGCCCCACTCATTGCAATTATCGGGGCATTGGTGCTGACCCTTGGATTGGTTACGACTGCAGACGAACCTACTCGCGCCCGAGTCACAGCCTCGCTTGGACGCTTTTCTGACCTCTCTGTGACTGAGGGCCCCGGAACTCTAGCGGGAAATTACCAGAGAGGTCGAATCACCGGTTTCTTGACGGCCCATCCTGGATGCCACCTTTCTGGTCTAATTCGAGCTCTTGAATTAGGCAATCATCAGGCTGTGCATCACTTGCGAATTCTCGAGCAGGACGGCAAGGTTTGGTGCCGCAGAGATGGCCGATTGCTCCGCTATTACACGGACAAAGTGAATCGACATGCCGAGTTATCTCGACTACCACGGCCTGCCGATGTCAATCAACTCTCAGACGTGGCTTTGATGATCCTCCGTTCTATCGCCGAGCAGGCCCCAGAATCTCGCTCCCCGAGCCAGCGCGAACTCGCCACTGAACTCAAGACGAGCCAACAACTCATCAGTCACCATCTACGGCGGCTGGAAAATCAAGGTCTAATCAGCCGCGAGAGGCGAGGTCTGCGAACGCGGCGAGTGCTGACAAACGAGGGCGAGAGAGTCTGGGAAAGATTGCAGATTCCACCGGCTATATCCTGAGCCACGGTCGCTAAATTGCACCTCCTAACCGAGGCTCATCTTGACCTTCAACAATCGACTCTAAAGTGGTTAATCCAGATTTTCTTAGACTTTGACAAACACGACACCCCACATCTCTCTAATAGCGTGCGTAAGACGCCTTGGTGATGATTAGCAGTATGAATGCCCCAAACCGTAGTCGGATGCAGGTTGGAATCTTCCTCACCGTGCTGATGCTCTCCTCTGGATGCATCGGCGCCACCAAGGAAGTAGTCGAGCCAGTGGATGAACCGAATCCCGTTACCGCCACAATCGACCTTGAAGGAGATCCGATGACGACAACAGACTATGTCATCGCCGTGATGGCAGTGAATGAAGGAGAGGCGCCATACATCGTCTCTTGGACTTTGAATGGAGAATTGGTTCAATCAAGTTCCAGCCTTCGCTACGAAGCCGGATTCATGACCGTTGGAACGCATCAACTCGATGCGAGGATTATCGACTCCAACGGAGGAGAGGGCGAAGCTGCGATCATATTCACCATCGGCGATGCCAATAGGGCGCCTCTCGTCGATCTAGAACTTCCTTCCGAGGGCATTGCTGGTGTCCCAATTGCTTGGTCTGTGGACGCCACCGACCCTGATGGCGACAATCTGGTTGTCGAGGTGGACTTCTCAGATGGAGTCACTCTTCGTGACACCTCTGGTCAACATATTTGGAGCAATCCGGGCATTTACTCTGTTCGAGTCTCAGTTACAGATCCCTCGGGTTTCATAGCCACTGCGCAAGAATCGATAAGAATTGACGACGCTGAAGCCCCATTGCTCACAGTCTCAACCAATCCATCTCCCCAGGGACGTATCCACCTCAATCTAGCCGGTGAGATTAGCATCGCCACTGTAGTAGAAGACCCTCTAGGACCTGTCTCAATCTCGATTGACTGGGGGGATGGCTCCACATCCGCACCAGCTCAGTCTGAGGAATCGCACCAGTACTCCGAAGAAGGCATCTACGTGGTCCGAGTAACGGCCACAGGGTCCACAGGGATAACCACTGAGCGTATGTTCCACGTCGAAGTGGTTGCGGTTGCCGACGATCTAGAGGCCGCGCAACTCCAGGACGAACTCGAGGGCGAGGCCGAGGAGCAATTGGAGAACGAAGTCGAGCTGGGACTCGATCCTGACGGCGATGGTACTGTCGATGAGGTTACTGAGGCCCAAGACGATTCTGAGTATGACTGGCAATCCGATTTTGACCCAGATGGAGATGGATACTATGATGACGATCAAGAGGTCGATGACTGGGTAACCACTGATGAAGAATCAGTGCAGGACGAAGTCGGTGAGGAAGAGGAGACCGACGCAATCCCAAGCAATCCTCTGATGATTGAGAGCAGTGTGGTAAAAGAGGACGAGGCTCCATCTGGAGCTGAACTTTCTCTAATACCCTCCTACAATGATGCCGATATTGAGATTGTCAACCCGGTTTTCAATGAGGCGTGGGGTGATTTTGATGATTCCTCTATGCAGGAGCAAACCTACTCACGCTCGATTTCACAGGTCACCGCCACATGGTGGAATGACAGTTTCTGGGAGGACTGGGACAACGATGGAGTGGCCGAGACTCTGTGTCATAGGACAGTAGGTGTGTTCTGGTTCGACTCTGATGGTATCCCAGGGCCGGAACGTATCATCCTCGTGCGCAATACAAACTGTTCACAGGACCGTGACGGCGATGGCAATGACGACCTATTCTTCACCCGCTTCAGGGGCCTCGACCTAGTCGATCAGAATTCTGACGGCATCCCTGAGCGCCACGACGTGCTTACTAGGACCGTTTGGACTTGGGACAACGGTACCTATGAAGACGTCAACATACACCTCTTTGTCCACGCTCGAACTGATGCCGACCAAGACGGTAACCTCGAGCGCAGAGTGGTTCTGAACCGAAACCAGAGGATGGTTGACCAGGGCATCGGCTCGGTTTTGACAGCGTATTTCTCGCACTCCCGATTGATTCTGAGAATTGACAGCAACGATGACGGCACCCCAGAGCGCTGGATGGCCATAGACCACACCTCATGGGTTTGGGACCCCACCGAGGATGGCAACGCCGATCGCCATCGCGATAATCTCCGCGCTGTGGTCACGAGAGATACGAACTCAGACGGCACCGTCGATGTATTCCGAGCGCTTCAACAGAATACTGTTCAGTTCGACAATGACTCAAATGGCGTCATCGAACTCCAGTGGACATGGCGAGCTGGAGTTCTAAAGGTCGACACCGACCACGATGGCGATCTAGACTACACCGCTAGAATGAGAGGATGGCACCAGCATTGGGACTGGGGTATGGTCGAGTATCATGTCCATCGATTCTCATTGACTCGAATGATTGACGATGATGTCGATGGAGTGCTGGAGTGGAAACAGCGCACCATCCATATGTCAAATGCCACAGATTGGGACTTCGACCCACATCTAGAGCAGCGTGAGTCATACACTGCTACCTTGACATGGTGGGACTCTAATGAGGACGGCTATGAGGAACACATCTTCAGAAGAGTCAGGGAGACCTTCTATCTCGATCAGCACGCTCATGGTTGGACTAGTCAGACAGAGGATACTCGCTCGATTGAAATCTGGCGCAACTCATTGCATCAGCCTCATGTCTTACGCATCAAGGTCATTGGTCTGACTTCCTGGGACAACAACTCCGACGGTAGTTCTGACACCTTCAACTTCCTTAGCCGGACATGGCAAGGTTCTGACACCAACAACGATGGCTTCCTCGATCGTAGGGTGTTCCACCGTCACTACATGATGCAGAGGGATGACAATGCTGACGGCAACGTGGCTTTCTCGGTTAATTCCAACATCTGGCACGCAAGAAATCTCTCACTCTCGGCCAGTGGCACCATCGAAGTTCTGCAGGAGGCTTATCTCTCGCATAACGTGATTCTGTGGAACATCAATTCTCAAGGTCACGCCTATCATACAAACATCACCTGGGTCGGTTTCCAGATTGACTATGTTGCAGGAACAACACAAGGCATAACTGTCACAGCTATCATTATTGATTCAAATCAGGATGGCACGCCAGAATCCACTAACTATACTACCGCACAGAATTCTACACCCCCATGACGCAGGCTCGATTTGGTCGCTGGTGGCCCGATTTGATTATGTGGGGGTCGCGGCTCGGGGGGCCGTCGCTCCTGTGGTGTAGTACGGTCCATCATTCCGGGTTTTCATCCCGGCGACCCGGGTTCAAATCCCGGCAGGAGCACCAATCCTTGAAATTCAAGGCGCGAGATTATCGATCATCGCATCGATAGTTTCGGGATTTGCTTCCTTGTTGCGACCAGATGTCAAAGCACGCCCCATCACATCGGCACCGAGGAAGGAGAATTGCATACGCATGGCCATGATTACGTGTGCACCGCCACCACCGCTGTGGGTTGCCAAACCGACCGGCTTGCCGGTGCACATGTCTCGGAAACTCTTCCAGTCGCGCGAGAGCCAAGCGAGGGCATTGTTGAGGGTCGGAGGCACTGAGCCATTGTATTCAGGAGCGATGACAACCCATGCATCAGCATCGATCATCTGCTGAGTCAGTTCAGAGACATCAGCAGCCTGTTCAGGGTCTCCTGAGCGCGCCATAGTGAACATCGGTAGTTCCATTGCTGCCAAATCGACAACCTCTGCCTCGTGTCCTTTGTCGCGCGCGGCACCAGCGAATCTCTCAGCCAATTCGAGGTTGGTGCCCGAGGTCGCGGTGATCATTAGGAAGTTGGCCATGAAGTTCCGAGAGGCTATCCATACTTCAACCGAATGAATGTTGAATTCTGCCTATTTCGACTATTCAATCCGCTCACTCGACTTCTGTCACAGAGGTCGGAATCTTCTGCTTAGCCGCCAAATCAATCACGATTCGAGTCCATTTGCTGGTAGGTGAGGGCAGGGCGAGAACGTGAGATGCGGAATCGAGGATTTTCTTGGTGAGCGAGTTTCCTGCCTCCCCTCGCCCTGTGTCGTGAAGCGAATTCACGGGGTCGCTCCATTCTTCTGAGAAAACAGCTATTTTGACTGAGTTATTGTCTGCCCAACGCTCTGCCATGTAGTCAACACCACTTGCTCCTCCGACAACGATGAGGTCCGGATAACCGTTGGATTCGACCCAATTTTCGATTGCCCTTTCGAAGACTTCGAAATCGTAGAATCTACTACTCCCGACTATGGCGAGATTAATCACCGATCCGTCTTGATTCAAGTCGCGATTGCCGAGCGAGTCGACCACATCCTGCCCCGAGTCAGCCACCATCGGAGTGCCTCAGGCAGGTCTTCGACCATAAATGTCCGTATGATACTCAACGGATTCTTTGTTCTGAGGAGTCAATCGCCCACTCATTGATAGCGGGGTGACGAATCGCAGATTCAGGAGGCTGCGATATGGGATTGGACATCGACGCGATTCGAGGGGATTTCCCAATTCTGGAGCGAGTTCTACCGAATGGTAAGAAGTTGGTTTACTTTGATAATGCTGCAACTTCACAGAAACCTCAGGCTGTCATAGATGCGATGACTAGATTCTACGAGGAATACAACTCAAACGCTCATCGTGCAAATCACACCTTAGCGGACGAAGCCACCGCCGCTTTGGAAGGAGCGCGTATGAGTATCTCGCGGTACTTCGGAACGAGCCCCGAGAATATGATCTACACGAGTGGGGCTACGGAAGCGATCAATCTGGCTGCCTACGGTTGGGCTCGTTACAATCTGGAGCGCGACGATGTCATCGTTGTAACCGAGATGGAACACCACGCCGACATCGTCCCTTGGCAGGAATTGAGTAAGGAGAAGGGTGTCGAGGTTCGATTTGTACCAATCGACACCCGTACATTCACCCTCGATATGGATGCCTTCGAGGTGGCTCTCGAGGGTGCAAAATTGGTTTGTGTGGTTCACACGAGCAATGTTCTCGGAATTCGTAATCCTGTCGAGGAGATCATCGAAAAAGCGCAGGCTATCGGTGCTCGTGTGCTGCTCGATTGCGCGCAGGGCGCGCCACACGAGCGTATTTTCTTCGATAACATGGGCGCGGACTTTGTTGCGATATCAGCGCACAAGATGGCAGGGCCGACCGGAATCGGTTGCTTGCTGGTTCAGCCCGATGCTATGGCCGAAATGGGTCCATTCATGACCGGCGGTTCGATGATTCGCCGCGTATCCACTCAAGGCACAACTTTCCAAGAAGGCCATGCGATGTTTGAGACTGGGACGCCACGTATCGCTGAGGCGATTGGATGGGGGGCTGCTGTCGAATGGCTGGCTCAATTCGACATGCGCGAGGTGCATGCTCACATCCATGATTTGGCGGCTTGGACGGCTGACCAGATGCTGGAGGTCCCTGGAATTCGCATCTTTGGTGACCCGAGTCATCCTGACTCCAGCGGTGCGGTTTCCTTCTTGCACGACTCGATTCAATCACAGGATCTGGCAATTTTGCTGGATGAGGGAGGCTTCGCGGTTCGCACTGGACACCACTGTGCGCAGCCGCTGATGGACGCACTCGGTGTACCTTCGACCAACCGTGCATCCTTCTGGATCTACAATACGTTAGACGAGGCGCAGTCCTTCGTCAAGCATCTACGATATGTCTGCGAACGGTTCGCGTAGAAGCCAGTCGAATCGCTCGTCAGATTGAATAGAACCATTCCGGAGGCTCGGTCATGGCGCAGAGGCGATGGCCGGAGCATCTCGACTCGGTCGTCGAAGAATTCGAGGATTGCTTCGACTCGATGGAGCGATACGAGCTGCTCTTCGAATACGCCAAGAGACACCCAAGTCCTTTGCCACCTGAGGAGTGGAATGATGAGAATCAGGTCCACGGTTGCCAATCGAGAGCACATGTCGTATGTTCACGTGACGATTCGGGTAAATTCCTCATGCGCGGGGGTGCAGATGCTCAGATTGTTCAGGGTTTGATGTCGGTGACAGCGATGGCTGTGAATGGCACGGAACCTGGTGAAGTCGCAAATCTGTCTCCTGATTACGCGGATGCGATGGGAATTCGTAACTCTCTTACCCCGAGTCGCGCAAACGGTTTCCTGAACATGTTTGAGCGGGTGCGTTCCGAAGCCGAAAAGATGGTGTGAAAATGGTCGATGAGTCTACAATTCGTGAGTCGCTATTCGAGGTAGAGGATCCTGAGATGAATATTTCAGTCATCGATCTCGGGCTGATTTATGCAGTGCGAATCGATGGTGAACACGCCGAGATCGACATGACTCTGACGAGTCCCGGTTGCCCGGTCGCGCCTGAATTGATGGCTGCTGTTCATCGGGCTGCTCTAGCGACCGACGGAGTCGGTAGCGTGCACGTGAATCTGACTTTCTCGCCGCCATGGGATCCGAAGGTACACGCGACCGAGGATGGCAAGTTTGAGCTCGGTGTGTTTTGAGCCAATTCAGAAATTTGCTTCGGCTGCTCTGACGGTATTCGTCATCAACATCGAGATAGTCATGGGGCCGACGCCGCCGGGAACCGGTGTGATGTGTCCGGCGACTTCTGCTGCTGCTGGTTCGACGTCGCCGGCAAGTCGGCTGCCATTTTCACGAGATTCATCGGCGACTCGGTTGATGCCGACGTCTATGACGGTCGCGCCGGGCTTGATCCAATCTGCCTTGACAGTGGCTGGGCGACCGACTGCAGCGACGACGAGGTCAGCGCTGCGGCAAATGTCTGCAATATCTTCGGTGCGCGAATGAGCGATGGTCACCGTCGCATCGATGCCCTTCTGTGCGAGGAGTAGAGCAAGAGGCATACCGACGATGCGTGATCGTCCGATGACCACCGCCTTCTTGCCAACGAGGTCAATTTCCGCATCGTTGAGCATCTGCATGACTCCGGCAGGCGTGCATGGCAACAATCCATCCGTTTGCCCCATCACTAGCCGGCCGAGATTGACCGGATGGAAACCATCGACATCCTTGGCCGGATTGATTGCCGCGGTAATCTCCAATTCGTCCGTACCAGTGGGGGTTGGGCTCTGGACAAGTATTCCATGGACCGAATCGTCGGCGTTGAGGTCCATGACGACCTGCATCAATTGGTCTTGAGAAACATCGTTGGGCAGGTCGATACGCGTGCTCTTGATTCCACATCTTTCGCAGGCGCGTTGTTTGTTTCTGACATACACATGACTGGCTGGGTCGTTGCCGGCCAGTACGACTGCGAGGTGCGGCTCGACACCTGCGTCTTTCAGAGCCGCAACTCGTTCAGCAAGCCGCGCTTCTATCTTCAGACCGAGCGCCTTCCCATCCAATCGCTTGGCTCCCATTGATTCGGGGGTCAAGACACACCACCTTGACCTTTCCCAAAACCAATCGTCGTTTGAAAAGTTGGAGCCCCAGGAGGGATTCGAACCCCCGGCCATCTGATTACAAATCAGATGCTCTACCAGGCTGAGCTACTGAGGCTGTATCCCGCGCTGTCCGCGTTCGATTCTTGAACCCTGCACATAGAGTGGCACCCGAAAGAGGGCCAAGTTGAATGGGTCAGAGGTTCTCGGAATCGTGTTGTCTGCTCCTGAAACCTCCGTTTCGCACATGCGCATGAACATGGTAATCTCCGCTTGGGCTTGCTTACTTCTTGGCGCGGGGATCATCTTCGGCACGAACGGTGACGCCTTCGCACTGGCCGTAGGCGCACCAATCTCGATTGCTGGTGCAATACTCCTTGTCTTCGCATTGGGGATGCCTAGCGAGGCGGCCGTTGACCCTGAGGAATTGGCCGCCTGGGCTCCTGACGCTGTGAAGATGCCCGATGCTGGCCGGGCGATGTACCGCGTCGATACCTCTCTTGATCCTCCGATTAAGACCTCTATTCTGTGCGGGCGTTGTGGACACCTCGAGTGGCGCGACGGGCGCAAACCTGCGGAGTACGATTGCGTTGAGTGCGCAACGACACTTTGGATGGCGGAAGAAGAGTAGGTGGCTAGACTGAATCGCCTCGCCAACAGCCAACATCAGACCAGAGTGGCGGCAACCATCAAAGCGAGGCGGCGCGAGGCGTGAGGTCGAGGTGAGTAGATGAGTCTGGGCAATAACGAGCGCCGGATGTTGCGCGCGATGCTCTCCGACGCCTCTCGCACGTGGAATCTCACCGACCTTCTCGAAGCAACTGGCTGGTCGGATCAGGTCCATATCGCAGGGGCAGGAACCGGTTTGGCCGAGGCGGGGTTACTCGAGATTTCTGAATCCATAGCTAGCACGGTTAGCCTCGGCTCAGAAGGCGAGAAGGCAGCCAAAGCGGGCCTTCTCGAATCAAGAATCTGGGATTGGATGCAAGATGCGGCTGCGTCAGAGAGAACCATGCAAGGTCTCTTCGCTGCCGGTTTCGAACGCCACGAAGCAGGCCCCGGAGTTGGCCTTCTCAAAGCGATGGGAGTGCGAGTTGAAGCGGGTGAATTTGTCTGTGATGACGAAGATTCGGTCGCTGCGGCGATAGCCTCTCGCACCGCGTTCATCCAAAGTCTGGCCGAATCCCCCAAAGACTCTGAATCGCTTGACTCCGCCCTAGTAGATCACTTCGGCAGCCGTAAGAATCTCATCGCTACAGAAGACTCCACAGCGCGAACTTGGAGTCTCACCAAGGCTGGTGCAGCAACCGACGCCGCAACCCTCGAAGAGGTCACTCAAATCGGACAATTAACCCCCGAACTCCTGCAAGGAGATTCATGGCGAGATGCCGAATTCAAGCCATTCGATGTCAATGCTCCCGCTCCAATCCCGGCAGGAGGTAGACCTCATCCTATGCAGGCGCTAATCGAGCGTATTCGCTCGGTCTTCCTAGAGATGGGATTCTCTGAAATTGAAGGTGATTACGTTCAATCTGCGGGATGGAATATGGATGCCCTATTCATCCCACAATCGCACCCGGCCAGAACCATGCAAGACACATTCTACCTCGCCGAACCCGAGAGCGTCGAGGTCGCACCCGAGATGCTCGACCTTTGGGCTAGCGTGCACGAACACGGTCACGATACAGGGAGCAAGGGCTGGGGTGGAAGTTTTGACAAAAACGAGGCCCAAAAGGGGCTGCTGCGCACGCATACTACTGTGAACACAATTCGGCATATCTCCGAAAACCCAAACGAAGCATGCCGAGTTTTCGGTATCGGTCGGGTATTCCGTCAGGAAACGCTTGACCGCACTCACCTGCCTGAATTTCACCAAATCGAGGGAATAATCCACGAACCCGACGCAAACCTCCCGATGCTAATTTCAACCCTCAAAACATTCTATGCCAAAATGGGTTACCCTGACGTTCGAGTTCGTCCGGCTTATTTCCCATACACCGAGCCATCCGTCGAGATTGAGGTCTATTGGCGCGGTGAATGGCTCGAATTGGGTGGCTCGGGGATTTTCCGACCTGAAGTTACCGAGCCACTGGGCACGGAGTGGCCAGTCTGCGCTTGGGGTATGGGATTGGAGCGACTGGCGATGCTTGTTCTTGGGCTGGATGATATCAGAGAGCTATACCAGCCCGATCTCGAGCGCTTGTCGAAGATGCCAATTCTGTGATCGTTGGCACCGACTCGAATCGGCTACCTGCAACTACAGCGAGCGCGAGTAAGGAAAGCACCATTGCGCCGCTATCTGGTGGTGCTTTGAACCAAGGAATTGCAATCAGACCTGACTCGGAGGACTGGCCTTGGCCGCCAGGAGGTCCACCGCCGCATCCATCTGGAGGTGGACCGATGCCGGGACCCCAAGTCTCCCCATGACCTGAGCAATCGGGATCATCTCCGCCTCCGTCACCACCACCCTGTCCTGCATCGGCATTCGACGTCTCAGCAACCCCTCGGTAGCAGAGCAGGAAGTAAGGGAAGCCGAGGTCTCCTTCACCATTTACCCAAGTCGTGTGATAGTGGTAAGTGCCATTTGGGAACTCGGGTGTCGTTCCCCACTGACCATTACAGGCATCGAGGTCACCCATCCCTGAGATGAATTCGTAATCATCGATGCCGTTGTATCCAGTCTCACCATCTTTGAGTCGGTAAGAAGAGGACATCTCACGAGTCTCGCCATTCTCGTCCCAACCGACGAATCCGTAGATAGGATATCCATCGAAGGCGAAGCCGATAATTGGGGAATGTTCGCTGACCTGTCGCGAGGAATCGATATTGTAGTCGCGCCAGGTCTCATCCGCCGACTCGTCTGCGTGCCAGTGCACGCAGTTAGCATCGGCGTGGTAATGGTAATCTCCACCCGGGCCAGAGTGTCCGTGACAGATGCCTAACCAAACATGTTGCCGGTCCTCTTCGTACTTGCCTTCCTGACCGGCAACAGCATCGCCTCCTGGCCCATCCTCGGGCCCGTAGATGGAAACTCCGTTGACAGCGAAGGCGATTGGCCCGCGCTCGGGCGCCATGCTGCAGCCTTCGCTGCCGACCGTAGGGTCGCAACCGGTGTCATTGGTCGGTTCAAGCGGTATCACCCAGACGTGATTCTGTGCACTGGCGCAGCAACCAGGACCTGATTCGAGGTCGTGATTTGGAAGTCCATTTGCTTCGATTGTGATGTGAGTCTCGTTAAATTCGTAATCGAGGTCACAGATGTGGTTATCATCCACGGTTGTGTTGTAATCATC
>JAQXEV010000016.1 GCA_029250665.1 Candidatus Thalassarchaeaceae archaeon
CTCCTTTCAACGGTGCTCGGGCCATGATTCCCCGATTCATTGAAGGCGGGGGGGCTGACCCTTCGCTTCGGTCGCCATGCTTGACATGACCATGTTCCGAGAGCACGCGGATGTGCTGAGGGCTGACCATGACAAGCGTGACTTGCCTCACGAACACATCGATGCGGTAATCCGCCTCGATGAAGAATGGCGTCAGACAAGATACGATGCCGACCAATTGAGAAAGAAGCGGAATGAGGCTGCGCGTGGAATTGCGGCGGCCAAGAAATCTGGTGATTCGGCGGCCGCGGATGCGATTCTCGCAGAGGTGTCCGACTTGGGTGCGCAGATCGATGCGCTCGCCGAACGCGTTGATGCTCTCTTGGCCGAGCGCGATGCTGCTCGGATGCGTGTCCCGAATGTTCTACACGAGTCGGTGCCGGTTGGCGAGGATGACCAGAAAAATACGCTCCACAGTTTGCATGGCGAAAAAGTGGAATTGGGCTTTGAGGCGCGCACGCATAACGATCTAATCGAAACAAATGGTTGGGTAGACCTTGCGCGTGCAGCAAAGGTAGCAGGTTCGCGCTTCTACTTCCTGCAAGGTGACCTCGCGCGTCTTGAGATGGCCTTGCAGAATTACACAGCCAACTTCCTGATGGAACGCGGCTACACCCTCGTTCAGCCTCCATTGATGATGAATCGCGAGGCCTACGAAGGTGTCACTGATCTTGCTGATTTTGAGACGGTCATGTACGGCATCGAGCCGGACAAGTACTACCTCATCGCCACCAGCGAACACCCACTTACTGCGATGAGGATGGACGAAATCATCGAGCCGGCCGAGCTGCCAATCAAACTAGTTGGAGTTTCACCCTGCTTCCGACGCGAGGTCGGTGCCCACGGTTTGTCCGACCGAGGTATCTGGCGAGTCCACCAATTCACTAAGATCGAACAAATCGTCATCTGTAAGCCCGAGGATTCCTGGACTCATCACGAGGAATTGCTAACCAATGCCGTAGACCTGTGGGATAGTCTCGGACTACACTACCGAGTCGTCAATATCTGTACAGGTGATATGGGCACTGTCGCCTCGAAAAAGTACGATCTCGAAGCATGGCTTCCCGGTGCTGGCGCCTACAAAGAAGTCGTATCATGCTCAAATTGCACTGATTACCAAGCGAATCGCCTCCGCATGCGATACCGCACTACGGAGGGTAATTCGGCGGTCCACACACTGAATTCGACCGCCATTGCGACCAGCCGTGCGCTGGTCGCCATCATGGAACAATATCAGAATGAGGAAGGAACGGTTCGAGTCCCAGAAGCCCTCATCCCATTCCTAGGTGGCGAGAAGACCCTCAAGCCACTGTCCTGAACCAATTAAGTTCGTTCAAGCGGACGAAGGGGCGACCTTCTGGCTTGCCTTGAGAACAATCACTCCGATTAGCACGGCTACTAAAACCGCTGCTAAAATAGGCAGGACCATCGCAATGATAGCCAAAATCACACTCGCTAAGTTCTCACCTGTAGAGACTATGGGATTCGCAAAACCTGCGGTAAGAGTCGTTGATATTCCTCGGGTGACGACGGTTGCTCCCTGCACAATAGCGGTAACACCACCGCCAGCGATGATAGCCAGCGACCACTGAATCACCGGATCTGTATTGCCTTCGAGAACAAGCGCGGTCATGCCAGAACCAGCAACGACCGCTGCGGGGCTCGCAATAGAATCTAGCAGATTATCCACCCATGGGACGTAATACCCTGCAAATTCAGCCACGGTCGCGACTCCAAGCAGAATTACAGCCACATTGGAGTCGAAGTACTCGAAGGGAGTATCCATCAAATTCACGTTAACCGCATCGGCGCGGACGGCTATAGAGAGCAAGAAAGGTGGGAGGAAAACTCGGAATCCAGAGGCTGCAGCCAGCCCTAATCCCGTGCACAAGGCAATTATGACGTCGAATTCGTTCACAGTAAATCCACGAAGCGGTCATTATTGAACCCGATGCCGTCATAATCAACCTAAAAATATGAAAAATGGAAAAATCCAACCAATTTCATCTTCTCAGTCCCATGGGAATTTTACTGACCAAATTATGAAATCAAAGAGAATACATTGGATTGCAAGCATCAAACTACCAGCCAACATTAGTCCAGAACCATCAATGGAATCTTGGTAGGAGGAATAAGCAAGAGCCCCCATAAGGAAATTTCCTAATGACACTAGAAATAGAATTCCTATAACTAAAATTGGAGTCCATTGATACTGATTATTCAAGTGAAAGAGAGTGCTTTCCAACCACAGAGCCGAGGGAATTAGTACCAATGCATTAGCAATGAACAACCGCTGTAATCCAGAACCATCAGATTCAGACCATGGCCAATGCATATTTTCCAATGAAGCGGTTTCTAATTGAAAAAGAGCAATCCACCAATAGATTAGGTATCCAATTGCTGCAATAAACATGAATGGAACAATTTTACTTTGCCAAGATAGAGGAATCCCACCCCATAGCGATTGGGCATCATCTGCTCGGCTAACTCCGTAAACATACGAAAGAAGCACCAATAAGCCAAAGATTCCTGTAAATAATCTAAGATAATCTCTATTCAAATCCATATAAACACCAAATCATTCTCCAAGTTCTACGAGTGTATCGCCCATATCTACACGATCACCAGTAGCGAAATTGACAGCGAGGACTTCGCCGGCCCTCGGCGCCTGAATACGATGTCCCATCTTCATCGCCGCCATCACCAGCAGGGTCTGGCCTTCGCGGACTCGCTGACCCTCCTTGACCTGAACTTCGAGGATTGTCCCGGGCATAGGTGCAGTAAGACCACCCTCTCCTGTGTCCGAATCTGCACTTCCTGTTTCGTGGCCATTGACGACGTGGATGCGGCCGTTGAGGTGAATCCACCATGAGTCGCCGACCTTGGCGACGTGGGCAAATTGTGCTTGTCCGTTTACTTCGACGAGCAGGCGACCTGGTTGGTTATCGCGTGCAACTGAGATTTCGCTGTGCGCTTGCTCGACTCCATCACTCGTCAATCCAGTAAGTGCTATTGTCCCCTCAGTATCGGTTAGCTTAGCGGTGTACCGCTCGCTTGTTTCTCCAACGCTCCACTCCATTTTCTTACCTCAGGGAAAGGACCTCGACAATGTCCTGAATGGGTCGCCGGCATGGCCGGTGTGCTCGTCTGTGGTTGATTGAGATGAGCCTCCTGCGCCGGCGCGGTCGAGGCCGAGGCGGCTTGCGGCCGCTGCTATTGCCACGAGCATTGCAGGGTTGGTCTCGGGCTCTGCGAAGTCGGCGATATTTCTTGAATCGAGGTAGTCTGTTGTGATGCCACCAGATGTGAAATCAGGGTGTTGGGCCATCTGGCGGAGAAAGCCAATGTTGGTTGTGACACCGAGCGCGCGTAAGTTGGCCAGCGCATTGTCGAGGCGTCGTGCAGCTGCTGTGCGCGTTGGCGCGTGGACGATGAGTTTGGCAAGCATCGGGTCGAATTCGACTGTTACAGAATCGCCCTCGCGCACTCCGGTATCGACGCGGATACCCGGACCCGCTGGCTCTCTCCACATCGCCAAATCACCAATAGCTGGCAGGAATCCCTTGCTCGGGTTCTCAGCGTAGATTCTTGCCTCCATGGCATGGCCAGTGATTCCGATGTCTGATTGAGTCAGTCCCAGCGACATACCTGCGGCGACCTCGAATTGCTTCTGCACCAAGTCGACGCCGGTGATCATCTCGGTGACTGGATGCTCGACTTGCAATCGAGTGTTCATCTCGAGGAAGAAGAACTCCCCTCGTTCAGAGAGTAGGAACTCGACTGTGCCAGCCCCCTCGTAATCGACTGCCTTGGCCGCTTGAACGGCGGCCTCACCCATCGCGGAGCGAATCGCGGGAGTGACTGCCGGGCTCGGCGCCTCCTCGATGACTTTCTGATGGCGTCGTTGCAATGAACAATCTCGCTCGTTGAGATGAATGCAATTTCCGAGAGAGTCCGCCATGACTTGAATCTCAACGTGGCGGGCACCGGTCAGTAATCGCTCGACATAGACGGTGCCATCACCAAAGGCGGCAGTAGCCTCGCGAGCAGCCGCCTCGTACTCGGTTCTGAGCATCTTAGGCTCGTGCACAGCACGCATTCCTTTGCCTCCACCACCGGCACTCGCCTTGAGCAGCAGCGGATAGCCCACGCGGGCAGCTGCAGCAGCCAACGCACCAAGGTGGTCAACCGATTCCGAAATTGCAATCTCTTCGCCCGGAATAACCGGCACGCCAGACTCAATCATCCGTCGGCGTGCCGAAATCTTGTCTCCCATCGTCTCGATAGCGCCGGCTGGAGGACCGATCCAAATCAGTCCAGCCGCCTTCACAGCATTAGCGAAGTCAGCCCGTTCCGAGAGGAATCCAAAACCTGGGTGAATCGCTTGTGCTCCGGAACTACGTGCAGCCTCGATAATCGCCTCAGCATTGAGGTAAGTCTCAGCCAGGCTCGCTCCGGGAAGATGAACCGCTTCATCAGCAGTTTCGACGTGCAAAGACCCTGCATCCGAGTCGGAAAACAAGGCAACTCCACGAAGACCAGACTCGCTCGCAGCCCGCAATACACGAACTGCAATTTCACCACGATTCGCAACCAAAACGGTATCGAATGAACGAGGAGCGCCGACCATCCATTCAGGAATCATCGCCTCACCTCACTCTTCGGGTGCCCAATCGGGCTTGCGGCGCTCAAGGAATGAGGACAGACCCTCTTGACCCTCTCTTGATCCACGCATCTGGCTTGTCTTGTCCAGAGTCCAGAGTCTCAGTTCTTCGTCGCTGGCCATCCAACGATCGAAAGTCATGGCCAAGCGCTTCGATTCGGCTACGGCCATCGGACCGGTAGTCAGCACATCGCCGATGACCCGGTCAATCGCCTCGTCGAATCCCAGCGGCGAATCAACGACCTCGTTGAGCCAGCCGATTCGTAAGCCCTCTTCGGCACTGACTCGACTCGCCAGCATCGAAAGACGGCGGAATTGAGCGCTGCCGAGTCGGCGATAGACGTAGGGTCCGATGACGGCGGGAAGAATTCCGAGTTTTCCCTCTGATAATGCGATGCGGGTGCGGGGCTCGCCAATCGAATGGTCGACGCATGCAACCAATCCAGCACCACCACCCAGAGCCACACCCTGA
>JAQXEV010000067.1 GCA_029250665.1 Candidatus Thalassarchaeaceae archaeon
GCTGCCTCGTCGCTATCACTCCAGCCATCAGCATCGTCATCCATATCGAGGTAATTGCATATTCCATCACCATCGGTATCCGAGGGTGTTGAATCCGAATCGGTCGAATTCGTGCCACAAGCCACTTCTTCTATATCGGACCAGCCATCTCCATCATCATCTGAATCTAAAGAATCGCAGGTTCCGTCAGAATCGGTATCCAGCGGTGTTGATTGGGAATCGGTCGAATTCGTGCCACAATTCGTTTCGTCCCCATCCGACCAACCATCTCCATCATCATCTGTATCGATGGAGTTGCATATTCCATCTGAGTCGGTGTCGGTAGGGATCGAGGAATCGTCGTCTGGGTCGGTCCCGCACATCTGCTCCGCAGTGTCAGTCCAGCCATCACCATCATCATCTGTATCGATGAGGTCGCAAATACCATCTCCGTCCCCGTCGCTCGGGATGCTTGTATTGTCATTAGAATCGGTGCCACAAGCATTCTCATCATCATCGCTCCAACCATCATTGTCGGAATCAAGTGAAGCCTGAGAGAGGACCCAGGAATCAGTTCCCCAGCCATCTCCATTAGTATTCCCATTCCCATTGACGAAATTCACTGCAAGGTCGAATGTCACGTTGCCCGAGCCATTAGCCGGAGCGGTCCAATCAACTGTCCATGAGCGCGCATTATCGTTGGAATGAGTCACTTCTCCGCTTGAAATCTGAGCGTTCGAACCCGGATTCGAGAAGGAGCCATCATCCGCATCCAGATTGAATCCACCGTTAGAACCTGAAGGGCCACCGCTACCACCAATCGTCAGATTGTAGGTGCTATCTGGGGCGTATCCATCGACCGGTAATCCGCTTAGACTCGGTGTCACCTGATTTGCTCCGCCGCCGTGGCAGCTACACCCCGAGGTGGACGAACCAGTCCTTCCTCCAGACCAGCCGAATGCATCCTGCGGTACGGCCAAAACGAGTAGAAGAACGAGTACCATCGATACCTTTCGCTGGGAGGTCATTGCCTCTCGGCGGCTTCAACCCCTTTTGGCCTTCACTCTCGCCTGTGTCGCACCGAGATAGTAGCTCCAAGCATCGCTAGTGCAGCCAGAAGGGCGGGAAATCCGGGAAGTGAATCATCTTCAGGCTCTTCAGGCTCCTCTGGTTCTCCAGTCTGAACATTATCGTCGATTGAGTCGCAAATTCCGTCTTCATCGACGTCGACAGGCATCGCCTCAGCATCCATTGGATCGGTGCCGCAGGTTTTTTCATCGGAGTCAAGGAACCCGTCGCCATCATCATCATTGTCGGTATTATCGCCGACTCCGTCATTGTCGTAATCACCCCACTCTGTCTCATCGTTAGGGAATGCATCTTGCTCGTCGGCTATGCCGTCACCATCATCGTCGGGGTCTTGCAAATCGCACATCCCATCTCCATCCCGGTCACGAGGAACAGAGACGCTGTCCAACGGTTCTGATTCGCATGCGGTCTCGATCTGGTCTGGCCAGCCGTCCCCATCATCATCGGTGTCGGCATTGTCTCCTTGACCATCACCATCGCTGTCGAGCCATTCCTTCTCGTCGTTCGGGAAGTCGTCCTCTTCATCGGCGGTTCCATCTCCGTCGTCATCGTGATCACTGACATCGCAAATTCCGTCGCCATCGAGGTCGGCGGGAATCGATTGGAAATCCATGTGGTCGCTACCACAGGTTAGCTCTACCAAGTCGGCCCAGCCGTCATCATCATCATCGTCATCCTCAACCAATGTTGTTTGACAGCTCTCTTCGATCTTATTCGGCATGCCATCGCCGTCTGTGTCTGTGAATGCACATGGGTCATCAGGGAAGGAATCGTCAGCGTCGTTGACTCCATCGTTATCCCCATCGAGGTCGAGATAATCGCATACTCCATCGCCATCGGAATCCATTGGATAGCTGTCCTCGTCCAACGGGTCAGTGGTACAATCTAATTCCTCACTATCACTGAATCCGTCGTTGTCGTCATCCGTGTCAGCATTGTCTCCAACACCGTCACCATCGCTATCGACACTCTCGGTTCCATCGTCCGGGAATTCATCATCGACATCGTCGATTCCATCGCCGTCATCATCCGGGTCCAAATCGTCGCACAGGTCGTCGCCGTCGCTATCGACTGGGGTCGAGTCAGCATCGTTTGCGTCTGAGCCACAATCTGCTTCAGTCGTGTCTGAGTATCCATCGTTGTCGTCATCGGAGTCGGCATTATCGCCGACTCCGTCACCATCAGCGTCAGCTGATTCACTAGAGTCCAGTGGGAAGGCATCGTCGACATCATCCACGCCGTCGTTATCGTCGTCGGAATCGCTGTCGTTCGGAATCCCATCGCCGTCGAAGTCATCGCCCTCAAGTGCATCACAGATGCCATTCGCATCGGAGTCAGCCGGCACGTCATTGTCGTCCAGCGGGCTGGTCCCGCAATCTGCCTCATCGATGTCGGACCATCCGTCGTTATCGTCGTCAAGATCCTCGGTCAAAGTCGAGGTGCCGGTGAATACTACATTGTCAACGTAAATTGATTCGGATTGCGAGTTGCTAGTCAACTCAATCTCCAAACTCCCTTGTCCTAGCGAGCCAATGTTCGAACTAAAGCTAGTCCAAACTCCCATGTAAGGAGCAAAACCTCCGTGATTGCTAGAACCAGTAGCTCCGGTTACATTTACCAACTCAACTGTTGAGGAACTCCCTACAAATCTAATAATTAGGTTGTCTGAATCTTCGTAACTATTGCTCGACCCACCCTGTACAAAAACATCGAAAGTCATTGAATCCGCTGTAACATCGTCAAGAGTCAAGGTTGCAGTTCCGTCAACATCACCCATCTGGTATCCTTGTGTTCCTTCAGTGTAATTTCCTACCGTTCCAGTATAGTTTGCAGTTCCAAAATAATCTCCATCAGTAAGTCCAACCCCTCCATTTGAGGTATAGAATGTAGTGAAACCAATCTCAGAACCATTGGTCTGATTATGGGCTACATGAGGTTCATCCGCATTATTCCAGAGATAATAATTTGAAGTTCCATCCCCAGTATCATAGTACTTTGAGCCATTAGTGAATGGGTCTTCGAAGGAGGTGTATGCAACGACCACATTTGAGGTACAGCCGGAGACGACAGAATCGGGTAATCCGTCTCCGTCGGTGTCTGTATCAGCGCAGGCATTGTTCGGGAAATCATCGATTGAATCGTCGACGCCGTCACCGTCGCTATCGTCTGCAAGCACGGTCGGAGGGACCATGAGAAGGAGGAGGGCGATGAGGAGAGTCAGAGGCTTCGCGGTGCGGGTCATGGTTTGCCAAGAGCGGAGCGATTGAAATAACTCTCGTAGGCGAGGTTGCAAGAAACACGCGAGGGTGAGTGACCGTCAGACTCTTTGACCGAGAGTGGAAGCATGACGCATGGACCCACGGAAACAGGCAGAAGCCGTTCAGATTGCGAGCGCAGCCTCGGGCAGACATTACCGAGATTCCATCCCAATGATTGCAAGCGAAAACATCCTTTCTCCGTTAGTTGCAAAAGCCATTCAAGGTGACCTTCACGGCCGATACGCAGAAGGTCTTCCTGGGAAGAGATACTATCAGGGATGTGATGATTTTGATACGATTGAAAGCATCGGTATCGAATCGGCTCGACGTGTTTTTGGTTGCCGATTCGCCAATATCCAATCGATTTCAGGAACCGTTTCGAATATGGGTGCACTGAAGGCGTTGGCTAAGCCCGGTGATACGATTACAGCAGTTTCTACGGCTGATGGTGGGCACATTTCGCACCATCCGATGGGTGCTGTTGGGATGCGTGGTCTCAACCTCGTGACCTATCCTTGGGATGAGGCTCGCATGGAGCCTGATGTTGATGCGGCGTGCGCTTTGATCCGTGAGGAGGAGCCCGAGTTGGCTTTGTTCGGCCAATCCGTGATTCTGTTTCCTATTCCTCTGCAGGAGATGGCCGATGCCGCCCACGAGGTTGGTGCGAAGGTGATGTATGATGGCGCGCACGTGCTTGGATTGATTGCTGGAGGTCATTTTCAGGATCCTTTGCAAGAGGGTGCGGATGTGATGACCGGTTCAAGTCACAAAACATTCCCTGGTCCTCAAGGGGGCTTCGTGCTGAGTGATTCTGAGGACGAAACCCTTCAGAAGAAATTGAACAATGCCATATTCCCTGGAGTCTGTTCCTCTTACCATCTTCATCACGTCGCCGGGAAGGTTGTCGCTCTGGCCGAATTCGAGGCCTTCGGAGCCGATTACGCGCGCGACATAGTTGCCAATGCCAAGGCGCTTGGTGCAGCATTGGCTGCGGAAGGATTCGATGTACTCGCCGAGGAGCGAGGTTACACATCGAGCCACCAGGTTTTGACTAGGCACGGTGGACCCGATTCAGGTGCCGGAAAGCGAGCAGCCCGCACGCTCGAGGATTGTGGAATAATCACCAACATGAACATGCTTCCAGGTGATACCAAGGCAATGTCTGGCCCGAGCGGGCTGCGCCTCGGCACACCCGAGCTCACACGTGTCGGAATGGGTACGGACGAGATGCAAGATGTCGCCCGTTTCTTCAGCCGCGCGCTTATCGAAGAAGACGATGCTGCTAGCGTGCGAGCCGACGTGTCCGAGTTCAAATCACGCTTCCAAATAGTGCATTATGCACTCGAACAAGGTCCTGCTTATCCCGGACTCTAATCCGGAACAGGATTATTGCCGACCACCAAAGGTGGTCGTACATGCCTACGCGGGCGCAGGTCGCAATCCTCCTCACCGTGTTGATGTGCAGTTCGGGTTGTATGGGACTTTTCGAACCTTCAGAAAAACTCCCCGACATTCTCGATTGCTCCGAGCAGCCGAATCATCCAGATTGCATAGTCGATCCAGTGACCGAGGAGGATTGTCGGCACGACGAGGTTTTCACTGGAGTGGAATGCAGGTGGATGGAAAGGCCAGAACAATTGTCCTATGGTATCTCGAGTATTTCGCTTAACGTCGGCGAGGACATGCAGGCTCTGACTCCATCATTTGTCGGTGATGGCCCCGATACTTGGGTGGTTAATCCACCATTCCCTCAAGGAATATCCTTTGATCGAGAGAGTGGCGTCATCTCAGGCTCCCCTAGCGAAGCCACAATAGAGATCAGACACACCATCGTGGCTTCGAACGCTGTCGGTTCGACCAGCACTTGGATAGACCTAGAAGTGACAATTGAGGGTCCGAAATCAATTACCTATGCTGAATCAATTCTGGATTGTGAATTGGGCCACCAATGCCAACTCGCCCCTCCCTCAATATCCGGAGGAGAGCCTGATTATTGGTCGGTTGACCCTCGTCTTCCCGATGGAATTTCTTTGTTAGCAGACGGTTCAATCGATGGTTCTCCAACTCAATTGGGTGACTCTAACCACACGATTACCATATCCAATGAGGGTGGTTCGGTCGAAACCGCAATTCGAATCATCGTGCTACACGAAGCTCCGATGGGCTTGGGGTATGGGGGTAATCGATTTCTTCTGAGCATCGGAGATGATGTTCAGGTTGTTCCGGTCACAACTGGTGGACGAATCGTCTCGTGGTTGGTAGAACCTCCATTACCAGACGGCCTCCAACTTTTGCAAGCCGACGGCTCAATCCGTGGTTCTCCAACGACCGTCCAAGCCCTGACTCCTCATCGCATCACGGCGACAAATACGGGTGGGGCGATTTCAGTCGACGTTCTCATCAGCGTCGTCGACATTCCAGTCTCAAACCTGATCTACACTCCGGACGAACACGACCTGACTATCGGCGACGAGATTTCAGTCACGCCGGCGCATTCTGGAGGTATTCCCGATTCTTGGTATATTGAGCCGGAGTTACCGTCCGGATTCACATTCGATTCTACGAACGGCACTATCAGCGGCACCGCCGCAGACCTTCAGGCAGATTGGTCAAGCTTCACAATCTGGGCCAATAATACAGGAGGCTCGACCTCGACATCGTTCAGAATCCGTATCACGAGCCTCGCCCCTGACCTAATTTCTTGGGCGCAGACTGAATACGCCCTCGCTTCCAACGAGAGCGCATTCATCGCTGTGACAAATAATGGTCCAGAAATCGATTCTTGGGAGATTGAACCTGCGCTTCCCGACGGACTTGTGATAATTACGAACGGCAGTATCGAAGGAACGCCCACCCACAATATAGATTGGACTGAGTTCACAATCTGGGCCAACAATACCGGCGGCTCAGTCGGACTCAACATCTGGATTGTAGTCCACGATTTACGCGCAGATCAGAGTGAGTTGCTAAGTGGCTTGGATGATGCAGATTGGGGTGGATGGTCATCACTAATACTGCCCATTGGAAAATGGTCGTTCCCTCTAGGTCGGGACACGACAGACTCTACCGTCGTAGCTGCTAGCCACGTCGGCAGAGGAAAGATGATTGGTCTCGGACATGAGAGCTGGGTCGCACAGAATCACGAATTCAATTTCAGAGCAGTAGAGTGGGTCTGTGGAGAGGCGGCAAATGTTGGTTTGGCCTATGGCGCTGGATTTGATCACTGGGAGGACGAACTCAGGGCTGAGGGACATTCCGTTCATCTTTCAGTAACTCCCGATGACCTCTCTCAGGTGGATTGCCTGCTGGATGAGTTCTGGAACGGACACGATGACGCTGACAACTTGGCCATAGAGCAGTTCCTACTTGGCGGAGGAGGGGTGATAATGGGTGGTCACGCATGGTACTGGTCATACTCAAACAGTGATGTCCCACACAATTACCCTGGAAACAAGATTTCCAAGACAACCGGTTTGATGGTCTCTTCAGATTGGGGATACAACGACATAGACTTCGAAATTCCGGACTTGATGTATACTCCGCATAATGCAATTAGGGGGATTTTTGCTGACAGAGTCGACGGAATTGAGTTGACGGAAGAGGAAGCTGCAATTGCTTACTCCTCAATTTCCGATTGCACTGTAATGGTTCCTCTGGACTTTTTGGAATTCTGGACGCCTCTCAGGGAGTTGGTCAACTCCACAGGATGGACAGTAATTCCATACAGCACCTTGTGGAGTTCAACTGGTCATGAACTAGGTGCTGATCCAGTGGCCGATGTGATTCTGAGACTGGAGGAAGCCCTAACTCAGAATCTTCCCGCCGACCAGTTACCCGTCCATCCAAGTCATACTGAGTTTCCAGGCGAGGTTCCTTCCAATGCAACTCGGATTTCTCGAACAGTATCAATAAACGGCACCCAATCGGGACTGCCTTCGAATTTCGGTTATTCGGGTGCACGGAGTAGCCTTCGAATGTCCACCGGTCTCTATGCCCCCCCTGGTGAGGTCCTCACAGTGTCAGTGAGCCAAGATGTGTCTGAGTTGGGATTCTGGATATTGATTGGTGCGCATACAGATGGGCTTTGGGGGAAAGACGTCATCAAGAGACATTCGAAGATCTACAGGTATTGGTGGATTGATAACACCACCACTGAGATAGGAAACGCGTTTGGTGGACCGATATATGCTGCTATACCTGCTGGTTCAGAATTCGGCGAATTCGACATGACGATTTCCGGAGCGGTAAGGGCCCCAATGTTCGTGCTCGGCGAAACATCCGATTTTGAGTGGATATATTCTGAGAGGGAGAATCCAGCTCCGTGGACCGAGTTGGTCTCTAACAATTTCATTATGACTGTGCCAAGTTCCGAGATTCGAAACCTGAATAATCCAACTGAATTGATGGATTGGTGGGACGAAGCACTCGAGATGGAGCACGAGCTCTACGGCTACCTGCCGTGGCCTCGAGTCGAGAGGGCAGTCTTCGATGCCCAGATTTCTGCTGGGTGGATGCACTCCGGATACCCGTTCATGGCACATGACCTGAGCGTTGCTGGTGTGGTAAATTCATCCTACATGTCAGAGAACGGCGATTGGGGTATGTTCCACGAATTGGGTCATAATCACCAGTGGATGCCTTCTACTCTTCCAGGAACCACCGAGACTGGATGCAACTTCGCGAGCGTCTATTTGATGGAAGAACTGGTCGGTGTAGAGGGTCACGGGGCGGTCGACCCAGTACAGCGAGATTCGCGTATGCGCAGTTACTTCGACGACGGCTCAAACATCGCCAACTGGTCTGTGTGGATAGCCCTCGATACATATCTGATCATCAAAGAGGAATGGGATTGGGACCCAATTACAGAGGCCCTCAGTGTCTACTACACTTTGCCCTCCGCCGAAGTGCCGGTAGGCGATACGGAGGAGTTCAACGCATGGGTAATGCACCTCTCTAACGCTACTGGATACAACTTAGCGCCGTATCACGCTGCTTGGGGATTCCCACTGACTCAGGACACCTTTGACTCTCTTTCCCATCTTCCAATTTGGGTCGATGACCCACTGCGCGGAGAATATTTCGTTTACGATGCCATACTGCGAAATATCGGTGCCAATAGCACTACTTCGAGCACCGCCGACTTTGCTTGGGATACCTACGATAACGGCACCAACACTACCCTCACGCTCTACTGGGGAACCACCGATATGGGCAACCAATCTTGGGTCTGGGGAAATAACGCAAATCTCGGAGATTCCGAAGTCGGTTGGGGTGAGTATGAGGTGACTGGGTTGTCGAGCGGAACTACCTATTACGCACGAGTGAAGGCTTCGAATGAGGAGCGAGACACCTGGTTCGGGCCAGTGAGTTGGACTACGTCGACTTGACACTGGTCTCTTCCCTAACCAATGGTTCACTGGTTCAATTGCTTAGACGGCGAAGAAGGGCTTCGAGGCTAATGTTTGCGCAGTGTTTCTGATGCAGGTTTGCTAATGGTATCCAAGCCAGTGTGTGGGCAAAAGTGATTGTGAAAGCTGGGATGACGGCTAGTCTTGGTTGCCCCATCATGTAGGATGCGGCGAGGCCGAGGACGGCGAAGTGAAGGACGTAAATTGTCAATGTCAGGCGTCCAGATGCTTCGAGGAATGAGAGATTGAGCAATCCGCGTTGGGCATTTAGCAGCAGAACCTCGTGTGCGATAAAAACGAACATTGTCGTGATGAAGACGAAGAACACGGACGCGGGGAAGAAGGTCAGAACCGCGTCTCCCTCGGTCAGTGCCCAAGCCGTTCCATTTCTGACCGAGAGAATGATACTGGCAAGGAGGGTTAATCCTCCCATCTGAATAATTCCCAACCTGAGTCTTTGATTTTCTTCGCTTTCAGCGAGTATTGCCCCCAGTGTCGATAATGCAAACCATGGCAAGACGGGGTAAGTGCCGTTAACCAATAAACGCTGGAACCACTCACTTGCCCCGGTCGCATCGACGCGATCAAACCAACTCAAATCGGCTCCGTTCACATCGGAAACGAGCAATGGTGTGATGGCGAAGATTGTGAATAATCCAATCAAGTTCTCGACACGTAAGCGCGCGAATATTGGGGCAACAATTGCTGCCAATGCTAGCAGTGTCAAGACTCCTGGAGTGTGCCACTCGAATCGTCCACCGCGCTCAGTGGCGAGTAAGATATTGACGAGGATTTGACAGGCAGTGAGTACCAGAACTCGCGGTAGAACCCAATCGATCCACGCGCGTGAAGCCAATCCTTCAGCGAAGCGCTTCTTGGCTCCGCGATGCATCCCCCAGCCGGAGACTGTAACGAAGAGAGGTGCGGCCATTCCTCCGAAAGCAGCGGCGACAAAGGCAGCGGGATGACCAACACTGATTCCTTCAGGTGGCAAGATTGCCGCAGTATGGACCTCGACCATGAATAGGATGGCAATCGCCTTCATCTGGTCGATATGACCTAGCCGCACAACATCACCTGATGATATCCGTGATTCGTGATTGCAATTCAATCTCCCCCTCACTCAAAGTGAATGCTGACGCCAATGATTCGGATAGGCCCGCAGGTAATTCACCCCTGTGGTAAATGACGAGCAGTGGGTCGCCTTCTTCGACAGAGTCGCCAACTTGAACTTCGAGAATTAGGCCTACGCCGTGGTCGATTTCGTCGCCAAGAGCGCGTCGGCCGGAACCGAGTTCGAGGCAGGCCCGAGCCACGGTCATTGCCTCGATATCAGCGACCATTCCAGCGGCTTCAGCGAAGACCTCGGTCGAGAGTAGTGTTTCATCGAGCAGACCGAGTCCGTTCAGGAGTGCGTAATCGGACTCGAGGATCGAAGTGTCTCCACCTTGAGCCTCGACCATCGCACGGAAGCACGCAAGCGCGCTGCCATCATTCAGCGAATCGTGGATTTTCAGCGCGCCCTCCTCCATATCTGCGGCCAAGCCAGCAGCGGTGAGTAGCAGCCCGCCTTGCACGCAAACCAGTTCCTCCAAATCGTGCGGACCACGTCCGCAAAGAGTCTCGACACTCTCGACAATTTCCAGAGCGTTTCCTACAGCGCAGCCCAGGGGCTGGTCCATGGTAGTCAACACAACTGAGGTAGCAACGCCCATTCCGTTGGCAGCCCCGGCCATCGAGCGCGCAAGTTCCTCTGCCTGTTCGCGCTCGACCATGAAAGCCGCCCGACCATGTTTGACATCCAAAACCAGAGCGGCCAATCCCTCAGCAGTCTTCTTCGAGACGATTGAAGACGTGATTAGAGGAATCGAAGCCACTGTATCAGTCAAGTCTCGTAAAGCGTACATTCGACGGTCGGCCGGCACAAGCGAATCGGTCTGGCCGACCATAACACAACCGATCTTAGCCACCTGCGCACGGACCTCATCAGTCGACAGGTCGACTCGAAAACCAGGGATGCTCTCCAATTTGTCGAGCGTCCCACCTGTGTGTCCCAGTCCACGGCCAGAGATCATCGGCACCTTCGCTCCGCAAGCAGCAAGAGCGGGGGCGAGAGGAATCGAGACCTTGTCACCGACACCACCTGTCGAATGTTTGTCGACTATGAGGTGCGCCCATTCAGTCGGCCATTCGAGCACTTCACCCGAGTCGCGCATGGCTTCTGTAAGCCGAATAGTCGACTCGCCATCGAGTCCATTCTCGAAAACTTCCCGCAGCCATTCGATGAGTTCTTCATCAGCGAGAGTTCCATCCACGACCGCTTTGACCAAATGCCCGATCGGGTCGCTCATACCTCGTCCTCGCCGTGTTCATCGCGGAGTTCTTCGATGCTCATTCCTTTGTCAAGCATCCATTGGACTTGGTCGCGGTCAAGTTCCTCAAATCCGAAACCGTCCAACACAATGGCACCATGAACACCATCGTCACGACCTTCGGTCCACTCGCGAGTGTCGGCTGAATCTTCATCGAAGCGAGTTCCCTTGAGTATCGCGCGCTCGGCATCAACATCATCGAATCGGTAACCCGAATCGTCGATTAGGCGTTCTTCGGTCCTCGTCCGCGGCCGCTTAACCAAAGTCAGCCCAGCGCCCGCAAGAGCAATCGCAGCGATAAGTGTCAGTCCCAGAAGAAACTTAGCTCCGGGAGCAGATAGGGGATTCTCACGGACATTGATGATGCCACCTGCATCACCATTGTCATCACCATTGTTTGAATCGCCACCGCCAGTATCAGAACCACCATCACCGCCGCCGGGGTCGATGGTTCCCGTGCCATCATCGCAGCCGAATTGGACACCATCTGCTACACCGTTATCGTCGACATCATTCGAATTCATCGAAGCCGATGGCGCACGCATCACTGATTGAGCGAAGGCTGGCTCATCACCATCGAGAATACAATCATCATCGGTGTCGCTATCATTGGGGTTTCCTCCTAGTAAGTACTCATCTAAATTATTCAAACCATCTTCATCCAAATCAAGTGATTGTTCACTCAATGCGGTTCCAAGTATTGCCGCCGAGTGGCGATTTAATCCATGTTCTATTTCCCAAGAATCGGGTAATAAGTCTCCATCTGAATCTGTTAAACTGTCCAATCGATTCCAATCTTCTTCAAATGATTGTAGATACTCAGAAGTCAATCCCTGATTGTGAATTAAAACTCCCATTTCTCTATTCCTCAAGGCTGCGTTTGAGCCCCAATTCATACTCCCGACGAGTACACTTTCACCATCGATAATGGCTCCTTTATTGTGTAATTTCACAATCGTATCAGATGAGGCCATAATTCTAGCAGTTGTGTCTAGCCCTTGAGTAGCATTCCAATCTGTGTTGAACATTTGTACAGCATCTCTGATTTCATCATCTTGGTCAACGTAAAATCCGTTCAATAATAGACGGACTTTAACTCCTCGAAGCGCTGCTGAATGTATTGCTTCAATAATTGGATTTTCGCCGAAGCCCCAATACCAATCTAGATCTAGATATTGAACAGAAAGTTCGATCGATGTATCCGCAGAATCAATCATTTCGATTATCCCATCAACGCAATCATCTGGGCAGGTAATCAACCGCAAATCGAATGGACCTGAATGGTAAACAGGTGGTGTAATTTCGCCATCAAAGCTAGGCTCTTCCATTACCCAATCAAAAGTTGGAGCATGGTTGTTAGAATGAGGTGAAATGTGCAGATGCATCTGATTCTCATCCCATGCCATTCGCGATAATACCAATTCTGCGAATGATTGAGAGTTGACGATTACGGACCATTCCCTATTTCCAATTCCATCAGGTGGTAAGCTAGAATCCTTCCAATTACCTGAGGAAATCCATACGCTTTCTGAATCTCTAACTGATACCTTACTGTGAATATACGTGTAAGGTGAGCTGATGACGCTTGGGTCATCCATCCAAAGAACAGTCGCTCCAGCATCGTGAAGAGTTTGTGCGTATCCTCTTTGATTGTTCTTTGTACTACTACCGTCAAGAATACCTTCCTCCAGAAGAACCGTTACTGAAACGCCTCTAGAAATTGCTTCCAATAGGGCATTGGTCAGGTCTGGACTCATGGACTGATAGACATGTAAATGGATTGAGGTATCTGCTTGATTTATCCAGTGTAATAGATCATTGAATCCAGTGTCTGGACTAATAGAAGCGGATGCTGAGGAATCCGTCTCGGTGGACAAAAAGCCCCCATCACAGAAAGTCGAGGCGCCGATTCTAATCCATCTATATTCCCAATCTGATCCTGCATCTGTGTCTGGGTAGTCTCCACAACCTGTCCCTCGCATCAAAATTAGACCGGGAGTGCCATCTCCTGGAACTGAAATTGCTGCTCCATTCCACCCCTCGATTTCTGCAATCCCACCGCCGAAGGCTATTGCATCAACAACAGTTCCATCTGGTGCTTTCAATTGCAATGAACTTCCTGAATCAACCAGCCATGGCATATTATTCATTACGACATTTCCATCCAAAGCAGTAATCCCTCCATCGGAGAGAAGATTTGCTGGGTTCTCTGTAAGGACAACCGATTCTCCGGCTGGTATTACCAACTCATTGAAATTCGAAATCCAAGGAGTGGTCGAACGAATTCTTTCAATTGTCCATCCGGTCAGGCTAACCTCCTCATCTCCGGTATTCGTAATCTCAAACCAATCGTTGTCTCTGTTTGGCACCTCACCGGGCATGATTCTAGTGAATTTCACATCAAATTCGTTGTCCCAGTCAGAAGGAGGTGATGGGGCTTGCCAGTGCCACAACATGTTGTTGCTATGCTTGCTACTATCTTCTGCAATCAGCAGACTACCATCATTGAGCACTGCGAGATTATCTGGCCCTGCTATATTGTTGACATCACATTGACCGGATGAATAGGTTCCTCCAGAAACTACTGGGTCGATTCTATTTACATCCCAATTGTCTACAATTTCTAGGCTGTAAATCAATCCACACCGATTCTCAGATAGTCTAATGTCACCTGAAGAATCGGTCATATCGTACCTGATATCTGACATTGCTAGGTATAGGTAGTCGGGTGCGTTTTCGTTGAATACTACACCTTCCATCTTGTTCCATTCAACAGTTGCACCCAAAGCTGCTGCTGCCTTCCGTGATTCCAAGAATGCTACACGATTGTCAGCAGCGAATCCAATGTTTCCATCTCCGTCAAGATCGTCGTTGAGCGTATGTTCAGCCCAATCGTTGATTTCTTCATCTGAAATATACGAATTCTGACCTGAGACATAATCCATTGTCCCAATTCCATCGTATTCATCAATCCATCCTTGGATTGAAGCAGAGTTAGAAGATGCTAATTCCACCCAAATCACATCAAATCCAGTTGTGGACGGATTTGTCCCAGAGTCTTGGTTGACTTTTGCGGCGTAAAGAGTACCTGAGTCTAAATTCCCAGGAGAATCTGCGATGAACTTGAACAGTCCAGTTCCATATCCATCATCAGACAGGTAAACGGTCTTCCTGTCTGGCATGACTTGTGCATTCTCATGGGAAAATCTACCCATAGCAAAATGCCTCTCTAAGGTAGGATCCTCAGTATCTGCATCGTCCATCTCGATAATCCAGCCATAATCGTATGGATTCGGGTACTCCCCCAGATAATCAGCCAACTCTAGCTGGTCATCGTGGTAATTGTAATTTGGATTATTCCAATCAACAGTATTAGAGAAATACAATTCCTCAGACAATAAAGGGGTCCCCCATGGGCTCAAAGAACCAAAGCATAGAACCCAACCTCCATTGATTCCGCTAAGATCAAGCATTTTCCCTCCCAGAATATCCCAGTCCCCTTCGAAACTATTCCATTCAATGTGAAGTTGGCTAACTCCAGCGGGTCGGCTTTCCCATGTTGAGTAAAGATAGCCCTCCGTTCCATCGGAATTTATTGCAACAAATGCGTTGAAATCAGGCTTTTCGCTAGTGAATAATAATTCTCCATCGTCTGTTGCATAAATTCCACCAGCAACCTCTCCATTCCCTAGGGCGTCACCACTCTGAAGCAAGGCCTGGTACGATCCAACAGATGTTCTGACGCCATGCCAGATTTCTGATTGGCTACTAGAAGAAGGGAGTTCTGGGATGTCATTGGGTAAGTTATTCCAGTCAAACCCATTGATTACTCCAATCGTGGCTTTGTAAGGGTCGTCTGGATGCATAGAACTGACAAATAAATCCCCTAGAGAATTCACATGGATACCAGTTACTTCTGCTCCATCGGGCGCCATCAGAATTCTCGTCAAATCGGCAGGAGTACCTTGGTCATCCTCTCCGCCACCATTTCCTCCAATATTCTCGCTACCTGGGGATGGTTGATCTGAGTTAATCCATTCAGAAGTTCCATCTGATGGTATCTTTGAAACGCCGTTTGAAGCCTCTCCGGTCGTTACTTCGTGAACCACATTACCTTGACTATCCGTCAGGAATAGCGTTTCACCGCCATTATTGATACGAAGAGTTCCGATTTCATTCTCTGCGATTATGGCATAATCTCCTGCTTCGATGAAATGGGGGGTTGTCAATACCTCAAATCCAACCCAACTGCTGGAATTGAGGGGGTGAGTCCAGCCTCCAACGTCAACAATTGTCCATCCTTCCAGACTAATTGCTGAGGATCCAGTATTGAACAACTCCACCCATTCGCCTTGAGGGAAAATACCCTGATCCGATCCATCTGCATTTGGCATGACTTCGTTGATGCAGATGGTGCAAGATGTGGTGCCGTCGGATGACTCAAATCGTGCTGATTCAACTTCGCCATCTAGGAGTTGAGGAGTCATCAATCCCGTTAGCAGCAATGCCATCACGAGCAGTGCTGTACCACTAGTTGACCCTCGGTGCATCGCCCGCATCGTTCCGTGCTTCACGGTTGAACCCTTCGCGCATGCGCGCGCTCGGCCGGCTTTGCCGGCCGTGCCTCAACAAAGCCGACTCAGCCAAAGCGCCGCCGTCACCGGCGTGTTTGGTGGGCAGGGTCACTCTTCATCTTCGGATCTCGCGCCGTTGAGGCCGATTGCTCCGTAGACCAACAATGAGACGCCTGCGATGTAGAGCACAGCGGTCACGATGTCTATGGTCATGGTTCCTTCAAGTTCGCAGTCACCTTCTCCACCGAAGTCAGTCCAGTACATTGGGTCCATATTGTCTAGAACCTTACACTTGAAAGTCTCAGCATCTTCATCAGCAATTTCAGATGCTGTGTGGATTTCGAATACTGGCTTTGCATCTCCTGCCTCAAAGTCAGGGTTAGTCATTCCAGCGCCTCTCAAGTCTAGATAGAATCGAGATACAGACTTACCATACATTGCAACATTTGTTGTTGGTTCGACCTTTATGTCAACATGAGATCCAAAGTAAACGGGTAATGCACCAGGTAGGACATCTACGAAGCTATTGGAAGCAATTAATTTCGCTTGTATTTGATTTTCAGCAGGGTCCAAATCCACGGTATGTTCGCGCATTGGTATTCCCTTGAAATCAGTCATTTCACCAGGTACACTTTCGGCAATTGAATAGCCTACTAGATTTACAGAGAATGAGTCATCAGCATCGGCAATCCCACCAATTGTTCCAGCAACAACCGTGTTGCTGTTACCAATATTGTCAGTCAGTAGCCCGTATGTTGCTGCCTCTCTGTGAGGGGCTCGCCATGGTAGGTGCTCGGTCATGCCATAGATTTCTCCTTCATCACAAGCATAACCACCGTCTGCATCAACATCTGCAACAGTGCCATCTTCATTCAACTTGAAGTCACACTGTCCATCTCCATCAGAATTTGTGTATCCTTGCATTAGTCTTTGTCCAAGAGTTTCATCATTAACAATACTCATCACATAGACGTCGTAATCTCCAGTGCTCAGACCATCAGGTCTGTCCTCATTCTGAGACCCAAAGTAAGTCATGTTAGTCTCTAGTTTAACCCACGAACTTTCTTCATTGTAAAGTCCCGTAAGTACCGGATCGCTCCACCCATACAACCAATTTTCAATTGGTTGAGTGGTATACGGGCTTGCTCCATACTGGAATCCGAGTAGAGAACCAATTACAGATTCAAACATGAAGTCCTTCACCCAACTGCGTACAGCCGCAGCATCATTTTCAGATATGTCATACAGTGAAGCAACGTATGCATCATCCCAATCGACAACAACTCCTCCCATCGCTGGTCCTTCTGCAGTCATTGGTAGTGTTATTCCTGATAATTCATTATACATGAAAACACGAGAAAAGCTTTCGTCAGTTAGAGCATAATCAGATGTGTAAAGGATTTCTTGTACCTTCTCAATCGACAAATCTACAGTTCCTTCATATGATCCCTGATTCAAGCCAATTGTGATATATCCTCCAGCAAGTGGTTCTTCTCCACCAAAGGAGTGCTGCCACCATAGGTCACAATCCATCATCCCCGACCCTCCAACGAGAATCATCGGGAAATTGGTTGGTTGGCCGACCAAGCCAATCCATCCACCTGCATAATCAGATAGAGCAAGTAATTGCGTCAGGCCGATGCCGTAGTCGAGCATTGTTGTGAAGGCATCAGCGTCGGCTCCCAGAAGGAAGAGAGCAACCCCGGCTAGCGGAATTCCATTGTAATCCGACATTGAGAGAAGACCATTTGCAATCGCAGCATCTTCAACTCCGAAAATTATATTGTTGAGCGCAACAGCATTTGAGATATCGACACCAGAAACGGCATTCAAGCGCTCGCGAAGGTCTGTTACTTGAGTCAAATCTGCACCTCCACCCTGTTCTAGGAATTTAGTGCCAGCCATTGCATAAACCGACCAGTCAGTCAGGCTATCCGATGCATCGTAGCCGTAGAGAGCGGCGCGAACCGGGGTGGTCGCAGCACTCGGCTCTCCAATTCCTGCTGCTAGCATTGGACCGATGTCACAAGTAAGCGCGATACAGACTCCAGTTGAGGGGTCGACTGCATCGTATAGGATGCTAGCGGCGGTCGAAGAGAAATCAGGATCCATTGGTCCCGCTCCGCCGGCCGATGCGTTCCATGAATCGTAGGCGCCATCCATCACCATTACTGGCGCCATAGCGGCGGCGGTAGCTGAATCGTATCCTGCCGCCTCGAGTTGTGCAGCGGCACCATCGATAGTGGCACTAATTTCATCAGCGGCCCACATCGACGGAGCCTTATTTTGCATATCATTAGCCATCATCTGATTGGCAAAGCCAGCCTTGGCAAAAATTTCGCCGTAAATGATTCCAGTTGCGATGCCAGCTAGTCTCTGGGTGTTGTATAGAATATTCATATTTGTGAATTCAGTTGAACCTGGAAGTGAAGCATGTTCGTTACCCTCCTCATCCGTCCATGTGCAGTTTTCACACCATTCAAAGACGTCATATTCAGAGTAAGTAACGGTTCCAGCCTCTGTATCAAGGCCAAGAAGCTCTCTGTGGGTTGTAACTTCATAGACGAATGGCCCCATCTTTTCGAATTCGGCATTTACCGCAGAATTTTCTGTTAATTCTTCGACATTAGTTATTGAGTAACCGAAGTAAGCTCTTTCGGAAGTAGATTCACTCCATTCATCATCATAATCATCTTCTGAATCATAACCTGCTGCAATAGTATCGCCTACTCCAGCCTCTACCTGACCTGCCACAAAGGGGGCTAAGGCCATGAAGTTCATTCCGATTAATACAAGTCCTGCAAGTGCGATTGCGGTCGCCTTTTGTCTGTCATCCATAGTGTTCACTCTACCCCCTCACGTGTGCGTATATGGGATAAGCGATTCTATCCGTACGAACAGACAATATCTTCGTTTGAGATTTTGATTCGACGCCTCAAGCGAAGCCGAATGCATCGATTTCGCGGGCGAATGTATAGATCATAATAGGTACTAGAATCACACCCATTCCGTGCGATCTTCGGATACCGATTCTCGGTGCCATGAGCCCAATCATCGTGCCAATCACTAGCGTCCCAACTCCAATCCAATCTGTTGAGATCCACACAAGTATTGTGATGAAAGCACTGACTCCAATTACCAAGTTTCGAAGCGGCACCAATTCGTGCATCTTCAGCATCCCTTTTCCAACCTCAATCATCACCGGTACTGCGAACAGTCCAGATGCGACGGTTATGGCGAGCAGTCTGATGAAATCAGCAGGTGGTTCGACCGCGTTCCAGATGTCTATGGGATACATCATGTTGAGCGCGAGAGCTGCTCCTGAGCGCGGCCTTCCGACCATGTAGAGGAAGCCGAGAACCATCACCGTAACCGCGGTGTTAACTGATGAAAGAATGGCGATGATTTCGAGGTCGCGCTGTTGGTTATTGTTGACTAAGTCTAGGTCGGGAGTTGCTCCAGCATCTGCGAGTGCTTCTTGGAATAATTCGCGGTCTTTGAGAGAGAGTTCCTCCATCCCTTCGAAGACCATGACTTGTGGCATCGATTCGAAGCCTGGCTGGGTCCCATGTTCGAAGTCAGCCGGGATGTAATTAGGATCAGTCAGTTTACCCCAGAAATTTCGCGCGCTCATCACCACGACAGTCGCTTGTGCAGCAGTCATCCCTGGTAGAATCGCCATTACCGACGAGACAACAGCCGACAAGAACGTCGGAACCATCAGTGGTTTAGGATCCGGCATTTCCCAATTAGGCTCCTGAGGAGGGATTTCACTCGTCGTCACGTAGATGTCAATCAGGTTAGCGATTCCAAACAATCCCGCCAAACTAGGGAATAGCAAGGATGCTGAAGGAATCCCAACAGGTGAGCGCGCAGGCAATTCGAAAACTGCCCATCCGTAGAATCCGGTAAGCAGGAAATACGCTGTCGCCACCAGAATTCCTGCAGTTCGAGAGCTCTCACCCAAACGGAAGTCGATGGCGTCGTACCGCCTTCGGATGCTGAAACGCCCCATCGGGATAGTGAACTCAATTGGTTTCTTCAATGCCCACTTGAGCCGATTCGTCACCTTCTGAGACCAAATCGGCCAAGGCAGCCGTGTTGTTTCAGTCATAATCAGAAAAATCGAGATAAAGAGCAACAACCAAGGAAGTTGATCGCGACTCGCTTCATACAATCCTAATCCTGGATCCTCTCCAAAAAGTAATCTCGCTACAATAAGCAGTGGAATCGACATCAGCATGCCCATTTGTGAGCCGCGCGCTGAGTAAGCGACTCCCTGCGCGGCCTGACCGGAAATCAACATCCGATGCCCGGGCAGAAGGGCGAGCGCCATGTTATCATCAGGAGCACCTACCAAGGCGCTCGGAATATAATTCAGGAAAGTATGGACAGTTCCGCAGGCCACAATAATTCCAGCTACAGCGTCCAGCGGGATGCCGATTCCTACGGCGACCGGGGAGAGTGAGAGGGCGATTAGGGCGACGTTGTTTACGTGGAAACCAGGAATCAAGCCAGTTAAGCAACCGAGAAATATTCCAAAAATGAATGACCCGATTAGCCACGCATAATCAATCAGCCACGGGTCCACGGAATCACCTCAGCGGATATCTATACAGAACTGCATTGTGTTGCCAAAAGAATCCTCGGCCGTTGAGAGTCGTCCAGTCCAATCGATTGGTGCTCCAATTGATTCTTGCTGGCTGGATTCGGTTCCGTCTCCGAGCAGACAAACTTGCTCTTCGGAGCCGGATCTCTGAATCCATTGATTTCCATCATCATCCATTACGGCTTCACCATTGAGGATGACTAACTTTCCAATATCCCATTTCCATGAATTGTAACCATCCCCCCAATTCAATGTCGTCGGCGAGGGCGCTTGACCAAGTGTCCAAGAGCGCGCTTCGAGAATAACTCGACCTTCACTCTCAGACCAAATCACGGTCGCGTTGAATCGAATCGGCTGCCCTGATTCGATATATTCGGCGTGTTCCCCGATTAGATGCAGCCTCAACTTCGTAGTGCGCGAATAGTAATCGGCACCATCGCCCACGTAGCCCTTGTCATAATCGGGCGAGATCGGGTCTGTCACCCAACCCTCGAATGTGTAATTCTGACCGATGAAAGCGAAGGGGTTCTCGGCGACATCGAGCATCGCTGTTACATCGTCGCCGAATTGTCCTGCTGGATTATTCGCTGAGGAGTCGTAACCATCGCGCTTGAGACAAATCGTTGCCTCGTCGGTTGACCAGACGAGCCGGCCCGACCAGGTTTGAGTTGTGTTTTCAATTCCTTCTTCGAGGTCGGCTGGCGAAGGAAGCAAACACAATCTGTCCGTCGGTGCATCACCAGTAAGCCACCAACCGTTCGAGGATTCGGTCGCTGTACCATCGATTCGGACCTTTTTCCCCACCTCGTAAGTCAGTGTATACGGTTCAAGTTCCCAAGAAAGATCCACAGTCGAGCCATTATTCAGCACCTCGACCGCTGTCGCTTGCACGAGGAGTCGCCAGCGCAGTGAGCGCTGGTCGTACTGCAGCCAGCCAGAAATCTCCACATGGCTGCCAGCCTCAACCCAATCCATCACGCGACCCTCAATCTGCATGTACAATAGATGGTCCGCGTTACCATAGGATGGGTTGTCCATCAAGCTCAGAGAGTGGTAAGTTACGTCCGGTTCAAGCGGTTCGGAGAGGTAACCGTCGACCTTCACTGACATATTGGAAAATGCTTCAGGATTCATCGCGACTTCGACCAATTGCATTGCAGTGTAATCGATTCCATCACAATCTGCGTCTGCACATTGAATTGCACCATAACCATTCGAAGAAAGCCAGATTCGACCATTCCATTCTGTGACTTCACCCTCAACTGTGATAATCGTCCCAATCGGAGGAATGTCGACGTCACGGTCGACGAACCAACGAACTTCGAGAGCTGAGTGCCCGTCGACCTCTCGGACTTGCAAATCAATTCGATCAGCCTGTTCTCCATAAGGGTCGACAACGAAGCTAGTAAGCACACCTTTGATTTTGACAGTCTCGCGCGGATATTCGTGAATTTCGTCCATATCAATCAGATCCGGTTCACGAATAACCGCGTAGAAATTCATTGTCGATACAAGTAGCAAGGCAGTGAAGAACATCACCCAGAGCTTCGCCATGTGTCTGCGATGTGCGAGCAATGCTTGAACATTCACCGTGAGGGAACAGGCAATTATCCTCACCTACCTTGTTCGGAAGCCAACAAATTTCTTGCTCCGTTAGGTGTTGATTGAGTATGTTAGGAGGTGGGTGTGTGGGCTCGGGGCTAGAGAACAAGGTTCATCTCGCTGATTGGTTCGAGCGCTATACAGGACCCGTAGCTCAGTTGGTTAGAGCGCTCGGCTCATAACCGAGTGGTCACCGGTTCAAATCCGGTCGGGTCCACCATTCCTCATCGAATAACTCTCTTTAGCGACCCTTCGCCTTGAAATGTGAAAATTGGCAAAATTCCTGAGTTTCAGCGTCTTCCCAAGAGGTAGTGTTTCCTTCGTTGTACGAAGCCGACGGTGCTAACCCATAAATACGGCTTAATCCGGCCTTAAGGTGATGAGCACTGTAAGTAAGGTTCGACCGGCTTTGATGATGCTGGCTGTATACTTCCTGAGTACTTGGGCTGGTGTGGCCGCTGTTCAGGCACAAGGTGCGGTTCCAGATATCGTACTAACATGTGACCAGCCTCAGCCCGTAGATGTCTATCCTGGAGCAGCCCGATCTGGTCTCATCAATTGCAGAATCGAGAATCCGACAGTCCACCAAGAGAAGGTAAGAATTCAGATCCAAGCCGGTGTACTCGCCTTTTCAGGCCCCGCTACACTATCGATAGGTGGCGGCTCTGAGGTCTCATTCCAAGTCATGGTCAGGGCTGAATTGCGAGCTCCTGAAGGGCAGCATCAGGTCACTGTTAGCGCAGAGGTGACGATGGCAAACGGAATCCCAGTTACTAGCGAGCCATCAGCCGCGAACTCGATGGTTATCATCCGCCAATTCAGCCGCCTCCGAGTCGCTTCGGAAGTGGCATTCCTTCAATTACGACCGAAGGTCGATTACAATCTGGTCTTCGATGTCTACAATGATGGTAATGCGATGGATAGATTCAACATCGCTATCGAGAATCACGACGATCTCAACGACGAAGGCTTCCAACTGAGTATACCTCTCGTGAGCGTCGAAATTGAATCGATGGCACCACCTGAGAAGATTAGAGTTCAGATGCGTACTCCCAAGAATCAAGGTTGGACAGACAAATACTTCTCACTACAATTCAAGGCAACTTCAGAATACTCCGTCAGAACAGAAGGAATGCCGAATTACCAAATTCAAACCATGACGATTTACATCCGTGGTGTCTATCTGCCAGGCTTCGAGCTCATTGGTACTCTGATGATGACAACGCTCGCTGCCGCCGCCTTTGCGGGTCGCAGACCGATGATTGACAGGTCTGAGGAAGATTCAGACGAATTGGAACCACTAGATGCGCGGCTCTTCTAACTCGCATCACTCTGAATTGAATTGCCACCAAAGGTGGCAACGGGTTGATAACCGGCGGAGTTGACGCATCAGCATCCTGCGAGGTTCGTGATATGAGTGATGGTGGATTGCTTCAGAAGGCGATGGAACAGCAATCGAGTGATACAGAATTGGTCGCTGAGGCCGTAGTAGTGCCTCCAAAAGGGGGTCCGATGTTCAATAACGGCCTCAAGATAGGTCTTGCACTCGGACTAGTCTCTGTAGTCTCAATGTGGATATTTTCCTCTCCTGCAATTCAGAGTGATTTCGCATTTGCGATTCTCATTCCGATTCTGATGGGAGGTGCCTCCTTCTGGTTCATTTGGAACGGAATAGGACGAAAGCACACAGAGGTCATTTCGGTTGTGCTGATTCTCCTTCTAGCAGCCCCATTCATGGCAATGAGCTTTTCATCGAGTTCTCTTACAATTACAGATAGCACACTCTCGAGCGATGCTACGACAATCACACTCACCATTCGTGAGTCTGGTGGACTATTCGGTTCTACGTCTGGTGACGCCGATGTCTCAGTCTCTTACGCTGGAGATGAGGTTTGGACAACTTCGATGCCGTTCGATGTGAATCTGAAAGATGGTTTCGGCGATTATGGCCAATTGGTTCTTTCAGTCTCCGCCTTCTATTCAGATAATGCTGCTGACGATGCGAAATACATTGTATCGATTGATGTCGATGGGGTGTCCGATACATACATCTTGAATTCCGCTCACCTTGAGCGAACAGTGGAGCAAGTGAAGAACGAGGCAGTGGCAGCTATTGGAGAAGGAAACGATTGCGATTCAGGCCACGATAATTGTGTCATCGGTGTCGGTCTGCGAACTTGGATGGGTTTACCTCGAATGTCGCAGCCCACAGACCTCGATCCCCGCCCAGCCCCCCTCGCTCATGCTGATTTCGAAATGTCTGCAGTTCTCAGCAAGGATGGAGCGACTGCAATTGAATATCCAACCGTTACTGTGACTAATGGTGAAGCGATCTGGGATTCCGATAACGGGAGATATGGATCTGGAAGCGCTGAAGTTGGAGAATTCGGTTCGGAATTAATCCTGTCAGGATCAGTTGATGACTTTGTGATTGGCATGCCATACATCCCAAGAGATGATTGGCAAGAGAATGATTACGGCTGCTACGAATTTACTGTAACCCTCACTCAGAGCCCACCTTGGGGAGATCGAACAGCCCATACGGCCTCCAATTACTACGAGCTCGTCGAAGAAGGCGGCGACGAAGATGGAAGTCCAGATACCCACGAGTCATGGAACGAAGTCAGTAGTTGCTGATTAGAAGAGCATGTCTTCATCTTCATCCTGACTTTTCTTGCTAATCCTCAGAAGGAAGGCTGCCATTCCAGCGACCGCAATGAATATCGCAGCGACAATTGGGATAATTGAGCCATCGCTATCTTCGGCGTCGAACCATGTGATTTGAGTGCTTGAGGCTGTTCCACCTCCAAAGGCATCATCCTCAACTAATTGAGTTGGGGTGAGAATCTCACAAGTTAGACTAGCCAAATCAACCTCACTATTCATCCATGAAAATTGGATGCCAACTTCTTCTCCGGCTTCGATTAACCCGCCTGGATAAGTCGTCATCTGGGCGGATGAGCCAGTCTCGCTGACATCACAATCAAAGTAGACGATTGCAGGAGCAGTACCTCGATTTGCAATCGTTGCAATCAATCCGACTCCACCGCTGCTGCGAGATACGCTCTCGGTAGGCTGTTGGAACTCAACGGAGACGAAATCGATGAAGGGTGTGTAAGCGTCAATCACGATTACATCATCCCAAGTCAGAGGGACGATTCCGCCGCCATAAGACTCCATCGAGACATCCATGTTCCAGCCAGTTCTGTATTCAACGATTTCAATCTCGGCTGCTTCGCTCCAAACGTTTCCATCAGCCCAACCGATTTCGACGGTTCGAGTCTCGCCAGCATCGATTAATCCAATTCCATTCGCATCGCTGAAAAAGGTGGATGATGTAGTCTCCAATGGACCGAAATTGAGTATTTTGAAGAGAACACCTGCTGCATCGAAGTGAACTTGCTGAGCACCGATGATGCGCTCCCAACGGTCTGTATGTCCGCCACTCCCTTCGACATTTTCGCCCCAGTGGAGCTCCGCCCTCGCGTGCGCGCGTACATCGTGGTCATCTCGACTCATCGAGAACGTGGTATCTCCACTGAGGATGAGTTCACCATCAGCATTGACAAAAATCGGTCCAGTACGTTCGATAGAGGTGGAGTGGATAGTGAGTGTGCCATTGACCACTACATCGCAGCCAAGCATCGATGAATCATCGACATCGGCTACCCCGTGGATGAAAATCTTGCACGATTGCATATCCATATCCAATGCCATCATGTTACGGTGTTCGAGGTCGATGGCATCGTGCGTCGCCTCGGACCCAAACTCAGGAGTGAGAGTCACTGATTCCAGCCGCACGGACTGATGTCCGTAGGCAACGAGACCAACCCAGACATCTTCGGTGTTTTCGTCGAAGGAAAGAGTGAATTCGCTACCATTCAGATCAACAGGCTCCCAACCATCAACAATAGCCTGACCACCATAGAACGAGTTTCCTTCACCCGCATAGAAAGTGGCATCGAAAGCAACACCATAATCCGAACCGCGAATCAATACCGCAGAACGGTTCACCTCATCCCAATAGCCATACCCTGCAAGGCCAGTAGGGGGGTTTTCCGCGTCGACAACAGAGTTTTGGATGTTGAGCATTCCTCCTTCATCGACGATAATTTGAGAATCATCAGAGATGAGCAAATTGAGGCCATTAATCGTCAATTCACCACCAGCAACTACACGCACATCTCCTTCCAAAGTGCGATCTTCTACCCATTCAACCTGCGAATCAATCACAATATCTTCACTATCTGCTGCAACGCTCATCGACGATACCGAAACCAAGGAGGTGACCATCAGAACGCAGAGCAGAGTTGACCTCAAGCGGCTCATGCCCCCGTCGTGCGTCGAGCCACCAATGAAGCAATCGGCGGCACGAGCGGTAAACCGAGAGTTCTTCTCGCATGAACTGATGGCGACAACGATGACCGACGTGTCGGCAATATCATTCCCCTCTTCCGGAGGCGTGGAGTTCGCTCTGAACATCCTCACAGTGCTCATCATCTATGGCCCGGCCTACCTCGCAAACACGGGGGCTATGTTGTTTGGAAAGTGGCTACCTGATAAGCTTGGGTTGGAGAATCATAAGATCGACAGTGGACGGGTGCACGCTGACGGAAATCGTGTGCTGGGAGATGGAAAGTCTTGGGAGGGGCTTTTTGGCGGAGCATTCTTTTCTGGAATTTTAGTTATGATTGCACATTGGCTGTGGGCAGGGAATACTGGCCCATCAGATCGCCCCTTTATCGACCCAATTTTGACTACAGATTCGACTGATTGGTTCTGGATTGGAGGCGAATGGGGTGCCGCATTCATACTTGGATTCACTCTTGGATTTGCTTGTATGTTAGGCGATATGGCAGGTTCATTTGTAAAGCGCAGACAGGGCTTGAAGCGAGAGGGAGAGATAAGCTCCAAGGCGCCTTTGTTGGATACACTTCCATTTGCAATATTCATCTTCCTCGGGGCAGCCCTTTTGTTCAACGACCAAGTCATGATGCACTCACATCTAGCGCCTTCAATAATTACGATAATTATCCTGACTCCAATAATCCATCGCTCATTCAATATCTTGGGTTATCGCTTTGGCCTGAAATCAGTTCCGTACTGAGATTTGATTCTAGAATTTACTTTTGTGAGTCAGATTTCCCATCGGAATGCATTATCTCCTTCGCGCGCGGGCTGCAATGACATGGCCGGAATGAATGTGCTCATCGTCGGCGGCGGAGGTCGTGAGCACGCGTTGGCAATTGGGCTTGCTGAGAGTGAGTCCGTCGGCGCAGTCCATACTTGTCCAGGGAATGCTGGAACATCTCTTGTTGGGACAAATCATCCAGTTTCAGCGACTGATGTTGAAGGTGTGGTATCGCTCGCCCGCGAACTAGCCGCGGACCTCGTCGTGGTCGGGCCCGAGGCTCCTCTAGTAGCCGGCTTGTCTGACTCTCTCCGTGCGGTTGGAATTGCCAGTTTTGGACCGCATTCGGAGGGAGCGGAATTGGAGGGTTCGAAGTTACACGCCAAGAAAGTCATGGAGGATTTGGGAATCCCAACAGGTGGCGTGCAAATTCTCGATTCAGATTCCGATATTTCAGCCGCAATGGCTCGCTATTCTCCACCATGGGTCATCAAACGAGATGTGCTCGCGGCTGGCAAAGGCGTCGTCGTCACCGAGGACTCCAAAGAGGCCGCCGCATTCATCTCAGATTCAATCGCCAGCGATGAATTCGTCTTGTTGGAAGAATTCCTTGCTGGAGAAGAGGCTTCCATGCTCGTTCTGATGGACGAATCCGGTTACATCTGCCTCCCGGCGAGCCAAGATCACAAGCGGGTCGGCGAGGGAGATTCGGGTCCTAATACAGGAGGGATGGGCGCATATGCACCAGCTCCTGTTGTGACAGGAGCGGTTCGACAACGCGCCATCGATGAAATCATCGAACCGATGCACCACTATCTTCGAAATCAACCAACACCCTATCGTGGTGTTCTCTATGTCGGCTTGATGATCGATGAAGATGGGGCGCCGAGTGTTGTGGAATACAATGTCCGCTTCGGCGATCCTGAAACTCAAGTAACGATTCCGCTAATCGAAAATGACCTCGGCATGATGCTTCTGGCAGCCGCCGAAGGAAGGATCAGCGGAATCGAACCGAAGTTCGCTAACAAGTCCGCAGTCACCGTTGTGCTGGCATCTGAAGGCTATCCAGGGCCCTCTCAGACGGGGAGGCCAATAAGCGGTGCCAGCACTAGAATAGACGAGGGTGAAATCAGTGCATTTGTACATCTCGCAGGGGCCAAAATAGATCAGAACGGGAATCTTGTCTCGAGTGGAGGAAGAGTACTTTCAGCGACTGCTTTGGCCAATGATCTTTCGACATCTGTGGGGGCTGCATACGCTGTCATCGATGAGATTCAACTCGAGGGTTCACACCATCGCCGGGACATCGCTTTTCGGGCTCTCTGACTACTCTAATACCGATGGTAGTGCCGCTACTACGTAGCGTGCCATCCGAGAACGGTTATAACAGAACTTTTGGTCGCCGCGACGCTGAGCCTTCAGGCTGCATTTAGACGGTGATGAAACAATGTCTTACGAAAACGGGAATGCGAGGGACGTCGGACAGACCTTAGGTCTGGCTTCGACCCCAGTGGCACTTGCAGGATTACTCCTGCTCTTCATGACTGCCACAACCCTTGCTGATAACGCGATGATTGACCAAGGAAAGTTAGTCATCCTTCCTGTAGCAGCCGCATTAGCGGCTGTTCTGGGAAGGATTTGGGTATCTGCTCTGCCAGATGATTCCTTCGCAAGCCGCACGCCTGTTGTCGCATTGCTCTTCGCAGTGGTGCCCCTCGTCGTTGAGTCTCTGGGCTTAATCGATTCAATTGTGGCTACAACATTCGCTTTCATGGCGATTGCTACGCTATTTTTGGTCAAGTCTAACCGAAGTGAGGAGGCAACAGTGCTCTTCTCGATGGTTGCAGGATTCCACATGGCTGTGGCTTATGCAGCGGCTATGCCGGAATTGGTTATCGCTGAGGGCGCTTCACTACAGTCTCAATTGATCGATGTTCAGCGAGCCGGCCTCGCTGCCAACTTCTTTGCGTTCTGGGTCGCTTCGATGGTCCTCGGAACGTTCCTGGCAATCGCCTTCCGCGGCTCACTCATGCCTCCTGGATCCGGAGCTTTGTTCTCCAGATTACCTTCGAAAATCGATGTCTCAGAACACCGAGACTTGATTATCACAGGGGTCGTTATTCTTCTTGTGAACTTGATTCCATTGCTATGGTTAGCTGGAATCTCCGATGCGGTGATTTTCGAATCCCACCTTTATCTTGGAAGTGTCTGGGCAATGGCGACCTCAGTCGTCATCATGTTCGTTGCCTTCTGCCGCGCTGAGCGCTGGCATGTTCTGGGCGCTATTGTCGCAGTCAATTGGATAATCTACACCTTTGCTCACTTAGTTGAGATTGGTAATGAGTTGCCTGAAGGAATGAACTTCCTCTCTGGTAGCGATTTCATAGGAGCATTTTCATGGTTGTTCATCACATTCTGGATGAATGTGCTGGCATTGATGCTGGCGGCTCGTGGTTACTTCGGTGATATCGCGCCTCGCCGCGAACCGAGCAATTTCCGCCTCTGGTGGAAGGAAAATTCCTACTCGATTCTTGTCGGTTCGGCACTCGTTATCGGATTTATGATTCGAACTGGCTGGAATGTTCTGCCAGCGATGAATGCGAATATCACTGGACTTTGGGACATGACCGGAGGTTCCGACCCTTGGTACATGAAGCGAGTTGTCGATTACATCGTCGCTGAGCGGGCCCACTTCATCTTTGATGCAGACCGGGCTTACCCAGCCGGTGGAATCAACCCGCGACCTCCGCTATTCTCGTGGTGTCTTGCCCTCGGTGGCTTGGCTTTGGAATGGCTAACTGGTATCCCCGCTGATGAGGTGATCTGGTGGTCCGTCGCCGGATTCCCTGCTATCTTCGGTGCACTAATCGTTCTGCCAGTCGCAGGCATTGCAGCACGTCTGCACAGTACTCAGGCGGGCATTATCGCCGCTTGGCTCATGGCTTTGATGCCGGGCCACATCAGCCACTCGACCTTTGGTCTGGCTGACCACGACTCGTTTGCGTTGCTATTCCTAACGATGGCATTCTACTTCTGGGTGCGAGCAGTTCACGATATTGGTAGCGAGCGCATGTTCCGCAATCCTGGTCCAAATCCGCTCTATCTCATTGCAGGGATGCGCGAGATGTGGAAGAGGAGCCCAGTTGTCATGTCCTACGCGACCTTGGCAGGCATCAGCTTCTCGACGGTCGCACTCGGTTGGAAGGGATTCGTCTACGGACCTGGAATCCTATTCCTCGCTTTTGCGGCTCAGATTGTTGTCAACATGTTCCGCCGCCGCGACAGCCTACCACTGACTTCGGCAGCGCTGCAGATGATGTTCACTACATTCTTGATTCCGCTGCCGTTCTACATCTGGCCAGGTCTCAACCTGCTTTGGGCACCTAGTGGATTCCAGCCGATGTTTTACATCGTTGGATTCACTTTTGCTCTCGGTTGGGTCGCTTCGAGCTTCCGTGACAAGCCTTGGCTGCTTGTTCTCGGAAGTGGTGGCGTTTTGTTCGGAGGAATCCTTGCAATACTTTGGATCCTTCAGTCGGCCGAGATTTACGATGGATGGGACATCCTATTCACTGGTGGATTCTACTTCTCAAAGAACAAGATCTTCGGAACGATTGGTGAGGCTCAGTCCCCGAGTCGTGGCGTTCTCTTCGCCTCGTATGGGCCTATTGTCACGCTCATCGCCCTTGGATACGCGTTCATTCTGCTCTGGCGTGGTGCGCGCGATGAGAAGCAAGGTCAGTCTCTAGCTGGAATTTGGGTGCTCATCGCGGCATACATGGCTTGGACCGCTGGTCGTTTCATCTTCAACGCGACACCGGCGATGGCTGTTGTCGGTGCTATCGGTATCGCCGCTCTATGGAAGATGGCTGATTTCCAAGCCTTCGCTAAGGAATGGCGTCGGTCTGGAATCGGAACTCCTAGAGCTCGTTTCCGTGCGATTCGCCCAGCAAGTGCTAAGCGACCTTTGATTCCCGTTCTCATGCTAGTCTTCATGCTAGTCGCCTCTCAGCACGTCACTTACGGTGTTGATTCTGGTATTCCTCGCGGAGAGACGGCGGCCGGAGATATCGACCAAACAATCTACGACATTACACCAGATATTCTCAGGTACGACATCGCTGGACTTTCAGTCCTCGACAGCAGTACATACACTCCATCGACGACCTGCAGTAATGGCTGCTGGTACATGGGAACCTTCGGTCCCGGATTCAATGGCGGAGGATGGAATATGGCTTACGAATGGCTAGCAGAACAAGATGCTGACGAGCCATTCGGCCATCGACCCGCCTTCGTTTCATGGTGGGACTACGGATTCCAAGCCCTCGATTCAGGAGAGCATCCGACGGTCGCTGACAACTTCCAATCAGGTATCCCTAACAGCGGAGCTATGTTGCTCTCGTCAGGTCAGGACGATACTTTGGCTATGTTCATCGCGACACTGGCTCAGGGAGACCGCAGGTATTCTGATGACGGTAAGTTTACTGAAGAATTTTCGAATGTACTCAACGACCACTTCACTGAGGATCAGGTCTCTGAATTCTACCAGATAATGTCCTTCGGTCCAGGTGACAAGTCATTCGTAGAGGACCGATCACTTGCTCTCTACGCCTCTGATGTGCAGGAACAGTACGTCAACAGTATGCTCGTATCTCACACCACAGAACTACTACACGGTTCCACACTTGGAGAGGATGGACTTACGCTTGAGCCGATGTGGTATGTCATGTATGATGGCGAGCAGGTTGGCAATGGTACAAACGATTCATCCGTAGCTAGCACTTTGTTCGATGATACGCGAGGAATCCTCAGTGGACAAACCAAGACCAGCATCGAAGATGAGGTCATCAGTCATTACGAAATCGGTGGATATCGATATACTGCGGACTTGATTGAAGACTTCGATGACGTCTCGACTAATCTCCACAGAGTCAATGCTAAGCTTGGTCTCGCCCGAGCCTTCCTCACCTCTGCTCTCTCAACTGAGCAACTGGTAGATCTCTACCACGACATCAGCACATCGATGGAGTACGAGGTTCAGGATTATGAGGGAAGCCTAGGTCAGACGATAATGCGAAACAACGAGATTCGATACTTTGCAATCGATGACAGGTTGTATCCTCTCGGTGGTGCATATTACGCCGATCAGAGTTATCACCGTGGCCAAACTACAGGAATTTTCTATGCGCCAACAACACTCTCTGGATTGGACCCTAATCATTACATCGAGTCTATTTATGAGACTCAACAAAAGGGTCAAACAAAATACATGAGTGCTGAACAGTATGAACTCGAATACATGAACGATGTTGTCAAACAGCAATCTGGAGCAATGGAAGATCCAGCTGATATGATTCAACTGATTGACATCAATTATCAGCAGACTGAGTCTTTCTTTGAGACAATGGTGGCACGAATCTACGTTGGATATGGCACAACAAGCCTCGGTCTTGATGTAGATCCAGCACAACCAGGCCCAACTTGGGCGATTAGTGGAACTCCGGATTCACCTCTTGAGAATGCCTTCCCATTGCCGGGGGCTATGATGAACCACTTCGTCGTCGCCAATTGGTACAACGACGGAACGGCATCTCCTGATGAGAATAACAACAGTGTCCCAGACATCTTCGATGGTGGATACGCGGCAATCGGCCGCGCTAACACCAATGTGAAGGTCGTCAAATACTACAGCGGTGCGACCATTGAAGGCACCGTCGAACTCGATGGTGTAGGGCCTATTCCGAACGCTCGAATCCTAATTGAGCGTGACGCATTCAGTGGCGAGGAAGTCGCAGATGAGAACGGAACGGTCATCGACCGTGACCAGAGAACTTACTGGATTCCGATTGGAACCGTCGATGCCGATGAGAATGGGGACTACTCATTCGTAGTGCCCGCGGGAAGAATCCGCGTCAGTGCTTTCTTCGGAGAGCCAGATCTAGATACTGCTCGCCAATTGTTGCTTTCCGGTTCTGGTGGAATGTTACAGGATGTCGCTACAGAATCTACGGAAGGTCAGCGTAATGTTAACCTCATCACCGGAATTCTTGGTAACGTATCAGGTTCACAATGGCTCGCAGAGACCATCGTCAATGTATCAGGAGAGGACGGACACTCCAATGGAGAGGTCCACCTCACAGTAGATATCTCAGCTGATTCATCGTTCTCCACCGGACGTCTTGTCTGGACTGGAGATGAAGCATTCGATGGTGAGGCGATTACTGACGCAGTGGTCGAATTGAGCCCAGCATGGGATGCAATTCAGATGCAGCCGATTTCCCTCGAAACATCGACAGGAGCGGTCAGTGGAACCGACTTGGCCTTCCAAGGAATTGGCGAGGTCACATTCACTGGTGAGGGCGAGGTTACGAGCACTGGTATGATGACTGTGAGTGATTTCGTCGGAACGCACACCCAGACTATCCTACACGGCCACAGTCTTGCCGGCTCTGGTGAGTTCACCGGCCGCGGAACAATCTCGGGTATCATCGATGGATCTGATGTTGTCGATGGAGACTGTAACGAGAATGGCACTATGCCAGAGAATTTCTCAGTGTGTAGCCTAGCCGATGGAGATTTCCTAATCGATGGTGCGGTCAACGCGACTGGTCGATTCACATCGAATGGAACTGCATCATTCTCTCAAATTCACAACGGTTCCTCTTTGATTGGATCTGGTATCTTCAAGATTGATGCATCGAATCCAGACCTCGAGTCCTATGGGACTCTGAACGGTACTGGAACTTACACCGGGGATGGAGAGTTTAGCGGACCAATGGTTCAGGCTGGAACCTTCCATCTGACCGACGCGATTCCTGGATCTTACGATGTCACAGTAGTCTTCTCAGATGGAACTCGCGTCGAGATTGATGATGGATTCAATGTCCCATTCAAGGGCGTTGCATCTCTGCATCAAATCGATGTTTACGGCGGTTTGGTCAATGGTAAGTTACTCGATTCAAACGAAAACCCACTAACTGGAGAAGTACAACTCAGCATTGTAGATGAAGAGAACTCTACTTCACAGGGAGAGTGCAGCGAAGTCATGTACGCACCGTGCCATATCACGCCTGACGAGAACGGCTCGTTCACATTCGGACCGGTCGTCCCTGGTAGTTATCTGGCTGAACTCGACATGGATGGCGACGGCTTCAACGAAGCACAGATCATCCATATCTTCGAAGCCGAAACCGATTCAGTGATGGAGTTCCCAACTCCGATACCGATTACTTACGACCTTACCTTCACGCTCTCTCGTTCTGTAAACGGTACAACAACCGACGTCAGTGACTTGAACATCACCTTACTCAGCACAGATGCCTCGGTCGCACCGGTCGATGCAGTTTACGATGCAGAGAATGGTGAATACATGGTTGAATTGAGGCAAGGCGAGTGGATTCTAAGCCACACGTTTTCGGAGTCTGAGCAATTGTGGGAACAGATCGATGTAGATGCAGACATCAACACATCTTTCGTCTTCAGAGAATCAATGACCGTCTCTGGCGTCGTGTATTATGATACGAAGCCGGTCGATCCTGAAGCAAACATTACACTAGAGACGGAGCCAGTACAGCACGAGATTGTCGTCTTCCATTGGGAAGGATTCTCGACCACAGCTAATACCGATGGAGAAGGGATGTTCTCAGTTGTTCTGCCGATTGGAGCAGAAGTCGATGCAACAGTCAATGCAGGCGTGATGAATGTCGTTAACGGAACTCGCTTCATTGTGACCGAAGACATGGAGGACGTCACTATGATTGCACGACCGGGCAGTGAGGTAAGCGGTGCTCTCAACATCAACAGATTGGGTAATTACTACAATTCGAATCTTGAAGGCTGGGAGCCAGTCACCGTCTATGCTACTCACGAGAGTATCGATGCGGTCTGGCACCTCGATGTTACCGAGATGGGAACCTTCGCAACAGTACTCCCACAGGGTAATTGGACATTCACGACCGACCTCACTTGGTTGAACGCGAATGAGACTGTTCTGGATGTCGATGGTAATAATGACACTGTCAATATGTACCTAAACCCCGATTCATCATTCGTCGAAATTGACTTCTTCCTCGATCACAACACCGACAATGATCCTGCGAATGGTACACCGGTAGAATACAGATTCTCGATTGTGCCAGTTGGCAACCCCGCAGGATTGAGCGTTGATGTGCAAGCCGATGGCTCTGAGTGGACCTCAGCCGGCCATGCAGTGGTTCCGGTCGAGGCCGGATCCTACCGCATTGATGTCGAAATTTCTGACGCGCGCGCGGGAGATCTGTTCGGTACGCGCATCATGACGGGAGACAGTTACTTCGATGTCGGATTCGGCGGAGAAGTCGTGACTCGAAGTATCGGATTTGATCCGGAGTGGAAGATTGACCTGACCTTCACTAACGAGAGTGGCGGGCCGCTTGCGGACCAGAATGTGAAATTCATTGATACCGCGAATAGAAATGACATCATTTCGCGAACAACTGATGCCAACGGAACCATTGTCGATCACTTACCAGCAAGCACTTGGATTGTAGTGATTGATTCGGTCAACACTGGCGATGGCGTGGTTGAGGGTGTTAGAACCCTCATTGATGTCTCCGAGGCTAACGCTAACGATGCACATACGATTCCTACAAGTGAATTGGGAACATTCTCAGTTCGCGTGCTAGACGAATCAGGTTCCCCATTGCAGGGAATGGATATAGTAATCACATCCAACGAGGACTTGGGTAGAGTCCATCTCGACTTTACAGACGCTTCTGGAGATTCTGAAGGGTCTCTCAGCGCCGGTTCATGGAATATCGAGTTGAACCAGACCGAGGGTCGCACGCGTTACATAATTGACAGCGTTGAACTAATCGCTGGCGGACTCGTGTCTGGTGATAATGGTCAGATTCAGATTGTTGTTACGACCTACGTCGAAATGTCTGGTACCATCTTCTGGGACCACGATGATGACGATGATGCTGATGTTGGGGAAGGAGTCCCCGATGTTGAGATTATGATGAGTAGTGAATCGGAAGAGAATATTTCCATCACTACCGATTCTACAGGAGAGTGGAATGTCTTTGTTCCATTGAATTCATCTTGGCATATCTCAACCATGAGGGACGGATTTGCCCAAGAGAATCAATCGGTAGCCATGAACGCACCAAACTCGATTGAGATTGAACTCACAGCCGGGCATGTCTCGGTCTGGGGCAACATCACTCACTCAGATCTCGCCTCCATAGGCGACGATGTTGAATTGGTATTGATACCGACCGAAGACATGGTCAGAGATCGTCTCACACCTGAAAAGATCTACGAAGATGGTGTTTGGACTGGAGAATGGTCGGCTTCTGTTGAACCCGGCAATTGGATCATCAGAGCAACCCTCGAGGATTCTAACCTCGTTGCGATGGCAATGGTGAACGCTGACATCTCGGACGGAGGAAATGCTGACGCCGCCCTCGTGCATGGAGGATGGCTACATCTCTCAACCGAGTGGCTTGATTTCGACGGCGCCGCACACGATTTGTCTGAGACCAATCTCGAAGGTGCAAATATCGTCGACGAACCGATGTTCACGATTTCCTCAGGGGCTGGTATCGAGTGGAACGCTATCCTCTCAGATGATGGCGGAATCTCGATTCTCTTGCCAGGTGGAACTATCTCTGTAGAGAGTGAGTTCTCGGTGGAACAGATGGACCGAACAATGGATTACACTTCTTCGAAGAACATCAACATACCATCATCTGGGACTGATTTAACCGCTTCAGTGACACAGGAGCTATCCTTCAATCGTGTCGCAAATCACACGATCGAATCAACCATCACCGCAGTCAGCGGTGGGGAATTGACCGTTGAAGGAGAACTCGATGATGTCCAAGCATCAATGGGTGAGGATGATGAATACACTCCAATCGAGTTCACTTTGTCACTAGATTACCTTGGACACGAATCAGTCTCCACCTACACCGTCGTCGGTAATGTCGCCGGTACAGATGGACAATATTGGATGGTCGAGGCTTGGGATTCTTCGATTGAGAACTGGACTGCTCAGTTTTCCTTTGAGTTCGGACTAGATAGTAATAACACCACGACTTACGATAATCTAAGGCTACGAGTGTCTCCAGCTAACGGTTCGACGGCTCAATCCTTTGAGGACGGTCACACGGTGACTTTGATGTTCGCAGGGACGGATGGATATCACCACGATGATGAGGTAAAGGTACGAGTTCCTCAGAGTTACGGCTTTGAGTTGCGTGAGGAAATGCAAGAAGTCTATGGAATCCGACCTGGAGAAAATATCTCGATTCCAATTCTCTTCACTAATGCTGGAAACGGAGATGATCGCTTCACCTTCGAATTCGACGATTCACAGGTTCCAGATAGTTGGGAACGAACCGGATCGACCTCTCACACATTGGGTGCATTCACCGATACGACTCACACCTTGATGGTATTCGCACCTGCGAACGCCACTGGCGATGAGGAATTCACTGTCACTGTCACCGTTACCGACAAGAATAACGGCAGTTACCAACCGATTGCGGTTAAGGTGAAGACCTCGCTACCGGTTCTTGAAATCCAAGAGGTATTCTCCTCGTCTGACCCGGTCTCCGAC
>JAQXEV010000029.1 GCA_029250665.1 Candidatus Thalassarchaeaceae archaeon
GTGCTGGCTGTATATATCACTCTGAATCTCTGTCGTAAGGCACGATATTCTGCCATTCCGAGGCGTCAGAGCGAGCAACGATCGCCTCGACCCAATCGCTATCTGAGCAATTGAATACCTCATGCGGCAGTCCTGGTTCGATGTAGAACATATCACCCGCGCTATGGACAACAGACTTCCTACAACCCGGCCCGAATTCGTGTCGGACTGCCCCCTTGAGTAGGAAAACCATGACGTCGAAATCGACATGGATATGGGCCTTGGCAACCCCACCAGGGGGGATGAAGGCCTTGTTCATCGAGAGTTTTGTCGCAGGTGTGTTCTTTCCTGATAGGCCTGCGCCGTATTCGATATTATTCCAACCACGGACCTTGTCAATATCGCGTAGGCCGTGTATCCCACCCGCATCATCGATGAATTTCGCTAGGTCTACCTGTTCTCCAGTCAGTGTGAGTTCTTCTTCACTCATGTGAATCTCCAATACCATCCCGATGGCATAATGATTTCAACTCATTCCATCGACGATTCCTAACACTGAGCCCAAGTGGAGCCCCATGCTCCGTCGGTCAACGCTAAAAGGGGGAGGTGGCTCGGCCGCGTCGCTGAGGGTTAAGAAATGGCAGCAAGAGCAGACATATGTACCTCCTCCGGTCTTCCTCTCGTCGAGAGTAAGAGCACCGCTTTCCCATGCCCAGAGTGTGGAGAGGCGATAGGTCGAAGCGAGAGATGTCGAGTTCAGGCAGTCAAGTATGTCTGTCCCGCATGCGCGTTTGAGGGACCTTGATTCCTCTGGAGTTGTTCAACATGGGACATGTCGTTGTAAAATACAAGGTCACAATTGACCAACCGGAAGAAGGACGCCCCGACTACGAGGCAATTGCATCCACCATTTCCTCGATGACTGAGGTTCAAGCCTGCGAGATTAAGCCTCTCGCTTTCGGTATGATGTTCATCGAAGTCCAAGCCGTTCTCGGCGAAGGCGAAGGAATCGTCGATGGCTTTGAGGATGCAGTACGCGCCATCGATGATAACGTAGGTCAGATCGAAGCCCTCGAAATGGGCCGTCTCTGAATCAGCGCCAAGAATATTCAGCGCAATCCGCGCTGGTCAAATCGAAGCATTTGATCTAGGCAAGTTTCGAACTTATGTCAATAATGATCGAGAGGCGAACGCATGAATTCTCGCATCAGAACAGTAGCATAAGTTCCCGGCGGCAAAGTGAATTTGAGCCTCAAATCAGCACCCTCAGGATTCCAGCGCTCTCCCTCGTATGGGCCAGAATCCCAACGCTTAGAAGAAAATTCCTCAGCCAGTCTAGGAGCCTCTTCGACAGTGAAATCTCGGAAAGTTACACTCAATGGACGGCGTGTTCCACTCGTCGTAAGATTCGGAATCTTTCGAACTCGCCATTCGACATCAGCGAGTTCGGTTGTCACCAGTGCCGCCGCCTCTACTAGGCCCGGCTCACCCTCGGCCATCCTCGAGTTCTGTCCGGGCAAAGGACCTGTGACGGACAGGCGGCCCAAACGACAATTACGTCGACAGCGCTCAAGATTTGTCTCGGTCACGAGAGCCATCTTCGCTACATCGATTCGGCCACTCGCCTTAACCGGTGCAACAAGGTCGCCAAGTTCAGGATCAAGCAAATCTAATCCAGCATCGAGTCTGCCCGCTAATGAGTGATTGAAAGCGAGAGATTGCAATGAATGAACCATCAGCAACTGAAGGGATGGCGGAAGAGCCCTGAAGGCCTTGATATGATTTTCTGAATCGGCTTCGAGTACCTGAAGGATACTCTTCTCGAAACCCAGATGCCCCGGGGCTATCTCCAAACAAGCCGCTGCATCCTTGGTATCAAGCCACATCTTACGGAAAGTAGCGACATCCTCGGTCATCTTCGAACCTGGCATACCAACATAGAGATCGACAGCTCTCTCAAAATCACCATCGACAACTGCTCTCCCAACCTCTGGAGTCACTGGCCTTGTAGCACCGAAGCGCTGAGGTCCGATCCAATTTGGAAAGGCATCTGCGCCAAAAAGCTCGGCCATACCATCTCGAATTTCGAGAACTCGCCGCATCGCTTCCTTCGCATCGAGCGGCGAACCATCCGCTTCACAGCAACCGCGGACGGTGATGCTGAAGCGGTTGCCATCGTGATCGCTCATGCCAACTTTCTGATGAGTACGGCCGAGGATTTCAAGTTCAGAATCAGGAATATCGACCGCTTCGACCTTTTTGCGGGGGGCGTCTATCACAAGCAATTGAGTGGTGACCGCCCGCTTATCTTTCAAGCCAGAACAAAAGATTCGATTACGATTGATTCCACAAGCTCCTGCTAACCTTCGCAGGAATCTGTTTGTTTCCCAGTTACGAAGGGTCGCGCGAACCACGGTAAAACGACCCTTATTGTCGAGGGCAGGGGTTCTCGAGACCTCCTCCACTCGGAAGTCTTCGATTCGAACCTTGAGTAGCCCACCGATTCCAGGGTCATCATGCGCCCAACCGTGTAGTCCGAGGTGTTTCTCAATCTCTTGAGAATCGCGTGGTTCGAACATGGCTTGAGCCAATCTTCCACCGCCCTCAGTTGGAGAGGCCGGCGAAATCCTTCGCAATGGAGGCGCAAAGATCCTTGACAATCTTGTCCGCCTTAGCTCCCTTCTTGACTCGAACGTAAAGTTCGGGCTCATCGAGATCAGGGTGACCGGTGAAGAAATTCGCATACTCAACCTTGTCATTTTCATTCAAGCGGGACCTGAACAACTGCAAAGTTGCCTTATCCTCACCTATTAGTCGCAATCGGAGCTCGGAGCCCTCGTTTTTGAGTACCTTTACTGGCATGACGAGCGCGCGACCGGCCCTTCCCTTTTGAGGGCTTTCATCAGTTTGCTGGACCCTAAGGGTCCAATGCACTGTTTGAATTATGTAGCGGTTGGTGATGGGAGCGCCGATGCCCGACTCGCCTCGACTAGAGAATCGCGTCGCATCCCTGTTTGAAAAAGCGGCGCCGGGAATCGTCGTTGTGAGCATACTTCTCACTATTGTCACCGGCCTCGCACTAAGTCCATTACCTGAGTTTCAGACAGATCTTTCGGCATTTTCCCCTGATTCCGAGGCCGACGGTGCAATCGAACGTATGGAGGAGGTGATGCCTCCTTCACCGCACCGAATCTACGTCCACATAGAGCCGACTCAAGAGGGAGCGAATGTACTCGAACTCGGTGCTATTCAACAAATGCAAGCCGACCTTGAAGCCGTCAACACATTATCAGCAGCAAACGGAGACTTCGTTACAGCGCACATCAACGCTGCTCAGATTCTGCAAGTTGCACTTGATGAGCGTGATGATCAGGCTCGCAGCCTCTCGGAATTCAATAATTGGGAAGAGCTCCTTGAGGCAGTGACCACCGATGAAGAATGTACGGACGCCATCGGCGACGACCGCGCGATTGCAACCGCTTCCTTCGCTCGCTCGGTGATGCTGCACGAGAATTTTGACCACGAACCGATTTGCGCCTGGCTTGAAAATGGCCACCAAGGAGATCCGACTCCAACCGCATCGAGTACGATGTGGGTAATCGAAATCTCAGGTGACCTCGATGCGGACGAAAGATTGCAGAAGGCAGTCATGCTCCGTGGCCTGATAGAAAAACAGGAGGCGGCTCCCGGATCTGCCCTCGATTACGGAGTCGTCTCGGACGATTTGGTGAGCAATGACATCAATGAGTCGACCCTCGATAATCTCGTCTGGTTGCTCATTCTCTCCATCTGCATCGTAGTTCTGGTCCTCGCCGTCGCCTTCCGCTCGGCGATGATGGTCGCGGCCCCACTCCTCGGTCTATCGGCCGCTCTGGTCTGGACTTACGGTACGATGGCTCTAGCCGGCTCTGAGTTCTCAATCCTCGAAGTCGCAGTCGCGCCGGTAGTTTTGGGACTTGGAATAGATTACTCGATACATCTGCAACGGGCTTACGAGAAAGCGAGAGAAAAGGCATCGAGTCCCGCTTTGGCGTGGGTTCGATCCTTCTCGATTTTGCGGCTCGCGCTGACACTTTCGGTAATAACAACCGCCTTTGCTTTCTTGGCAAACTTCCTTTCACCTCTACCTCCACTCAAGTCCTTCGGCGTCACTTTGGCTCTAGGTGTGGTTTCAGCCTTCATCGCCAGCACAGTGACTGTTGGTGCGTTGCACGTAGTGGCGGACAAGACCAACGGAATTGGTAGCCGACGTTCGCTGCAATTGGATGGCTTCGCGAACTTCGCTACCGAATTCCAACGCAGGCACACCGCATTGATTCTGCTGGCCGTGGTGGGATTGACTCTGTCTTCTGTAGTTATTTCAGTGGGACAATTGGACACGAAGTTTGAGCTGACCGATTTCCTTGGTGAGGAGATGGAGGTCATTGATGTTCGAAATTCGATGTATGACTCGTACGAAGTCGAGGCTCTCAAATCGGTCGACATTATCATCGAACCATCGGCTGGGATGGATGCTCTAACTGGTGAACGGGACCTGTTAATTCAGCTTGAACGACTCGATAATCGGCTAGCGTGGACTACGAATGTCGTCACCCCTGAAGGCACATCGACTCCGCGGCCATCTTACGATGGATTGTATCCAATTCTACGTGATGCGATTGAGGCCGATACGACATTCGGCGAAATACACCACATCGGAGTCTTCGATGGAGCCGTCGGCATCACCGATGGATTCGCCGAAGGCGACTTGGCTCTAGCTATCGACTCATTGCTTGCAAACGACACCATCGGTGAGCCGATACGAGGTCAGAGCTGGGGTGAACGTACAGCGATGCACGTGGCTTTGACAAAGGATGGCAATGCACTGAAATTCCTTAGGATGCGTGTAGATGTTACCGCTCAGAATAGTGAAGAAACTGCTGGTTTGGTTGAGCAATTCAAGGAATTTGAGGGTGATTTGGAGGCTGCAACCGGAGCTCGAGTTCATCTCAGTGGCGATTTAATCCTAGTTCACAATGTACTGTCAGGATTGGTTCTTTCCCAAATCGAATCGACCGCGTTCAGCCTTGCTGTCTCTCTTGTCGTGCTGGTTGCACTTACCCGACGTATCGGACCTTCGCTGGTGGTTATCCTACCCGTTGGCCTTGCTGGAACTTGGGTTGTCGGCGCGATGGCCGTGCTAGACATCAATTGGAATGTTCTGACTGTGATGATTACCGCACTTACGATAGGACTCGGAATTGATTACTCGATTCACGTTTGGCGACGATTCGAGGCAAATCGTGATTCTGGCATGGGGACTTGGGCAGCGATGCGTGACATGTACTCGACTACCGGTGCATCGCTGATTATGTCCGCTGGCACCACGATCTGTGGATTCATGGTACTGCTTCTCTCACCTGTTCCGGTAATCCAAGACTTCGGATTAGTCAGTTCTATTTCGGTAGCTTTCTCACTTGTTCTGGCTCTACTGGTACTCCCTGGACTCTTAGCGGCAGAGGTTCGAACATCGAACGAGAACTGATTCCTACCCAATCCTGTGTGCTCAAGTTACCCAAGGATAAGGCACAAGATCGGTTATTGTGCAGCGCGGTCAATCGCTGAAGATACGCGCTGCATATCGAGTCCTTGTTCACGCGCGACCAGAGCGAGTGCCATCCAAAGTGTGACGGGTCCGAGAGCTCGACGTTTGCGCTGAGCACGACGGACGACTTCCTTATTCTCAAGACCTGATTCGCGTGCGATTATATCGATTAGCACCGGAATACTTCCTTCCGCCCTGTCAACAGGGTGTGCCTGACGGGTTGCTTGTTCAGATGAAGAACCGGGACTTTGTTTGGTTACCACCGGACGAGCAAAACTCCTTTCATCAGACCTCTTTTTTGCCGTTGGCTCGGACCTCGTACTCACCAGTGGCTTTGAGAAAGTTGGATTTTGTTGCGAGGCTATCGGCGAGGGTCGCGCCTCGCAAGATGGAGGATTTAACATTCGACGAGTGATTGGACGCCAGCCGAGACCTGGAATTGACAACTCGACGCCGGGTGCGAGACTCAATCCACCATCATCAGTAGCCAGCCAACCAGCCGCGCCCAAGGCGTCGACAATCCGCTCAGCGTCTTCAGGAGAAAACCACTGCATTTCTAGGGACCACAAGCGGATTACATCGGCGCGAGAGACGCCTGAGTCGCCCATTCCCTCGAAGATTGTGAAAAGCAGTCGAGAGATGTCGGTCTGCTCGCTCATGTTCTCCCCTTGACTCTGTTAGTGTTACTCCGCTTGAGGCTTACCCGTCCACTAAGTCCGTGGCTCCTTACTCAACAATCCTCACCAGCCCAAATTCCACTGAATTGAAAACGATTAGTTTTCGGCGGAATGTCGATTTGCGAATTGGTTACAAAAACGAGAACGCGAGAGCAGTCGGTTGAAGAAGCACCGTGTACTCCGGCCCCATCGATATGGCCCGAGATTACATCGCTCGCGACCCCAAAACAGGGCGTCCGATCAGCCAACGCCGGAAGGCAAAACAGGCTGATATTCGCTCGATGTTGCCTGCGGGTGGAGTATGGGAACGCATCCCCCGCAGGGATATTATCTCCCTCGCTTCAGGCGAGGTGAAGTTGGTTGAAATCCCTCGCTCCGAAGGTGGTGGATTAGCTCGTAGGATTGATGGAATCCTCGCTTTGAATAGAGTATTTGGAACGAGTGTACCGGCAGCTCACCTAGTGCTGTGCGAGGCACTCGACGACGACGAGGGAGTAATCAGAATCGCTGCACTGAATGCCATGCCCTCGTTCGCAATCAAGAAGCATGATGATCTGTTCATGTATCTCTCAGACCGGTTGCTGGAGGATAACCAGCACGTACGCGAAGCCGCCCGAGTCTGTCTGCGCAAAGTCGCACCCGTATTCCCATCCGGATGCGAGGAAATACTTCGTCGCGAACTGCGCAACGATAGAAAGCAACATCGAGACGATGCCTTCGCCACCCTTCAAGACACGGCGAAGAACTGGGTCGAGACTGGTTGTCTTCACCTTGACGAATTGATTCGCGAGGAAGATGTTGATCTAAGGCGGCGCGCAGCGAAGATTCTCCGGACCATCACTGCCAAAGGCGGCGCGACCGGTTGGGACCTGATTACCTGGTCGCTACAAGACGAAGATTCGCAAGTTCGCCGTTATGCTTCGGCCTGCCTTCCTGCATTGGCCAACTCAGAATCTCGTGTAGCTGCAATCCTTGTAGAATCCTCGATGTTTGACGAGGACACAGGTGTGCGCAAGAACATCATTCGCACGCTCAAAACTCTAGACATGCAGAACCCACGCGTATCCCAACTAATTCAGGACGGTGCCCGAGACAGAGACCCTGTACTGCGCAAGGCCTGTATCGATCAACTCTCGATAATTCTGAGCGGCGAGCGCCTACGCGAAGTGGCTGCTGAGTTGTTGAGACAAGAAACGCTACCAGAATTGAGAACAAGACTCGAGAGGCTTGCCAGAGACGTCGACTGGGAGGGAACTGAAGAGGAGAAGAATCGATCCCTAGCTCCTCTGGATAAGATTCCAGAGGAATTTGTCGAACAACCAGCTCCTGGAGTCCCCCCTACACCCACTCTAGAGGATGAATTAGGAACCCCACCGAGAGGCACGAGCACCTCCACACCACGTAGTGGTGAGGCGGAGCCCATCCGTGAAGGTCATAAACAGGAGTCAGGTCGGCGGGCCGCGAGGAATGAAGATGAGCGAGACTTTTGACGAGAAGCTTGAGCAATTCGAGCGGCTCTGGGACGGCGTCACGCCGAAAGGGATCAACCGTACCAAATCCCTGAAGTTCCGCCAGTACATGCGCCAACACGTACTCCAGAAGTACCACAAGAGGCGTAAGGAACAATTCTCGAGCGCTGACAAGGGACATTACAACCACAGCTTCTCGAGCAAGGACCAGTATCTCACTAAGGAGAACTGCCGAAAGTACTGGATGGGAGAACTACAGAAGGAAATCAGCGATTCTGAGTCCTTCTGAGGCGATGGAATGAGTTCAGCCCCTACGGAATTCACAGATTGGGACCTCGATGAGGCTATCGCGTCAGCTATCGCTGGCAAGGGGTGGACTACTCCTACCGAAATTCAAGTCGAAGCGATTCCAATTGCTCGCCAAGGTCGAGACGTGGTCGGACAGGCTCGTACCGGCAGCGGCAAAACCGCTGCCTTCGGAATTCCAATTATCGAAAAATGTGAGGCGACCGGGACGCCTCAAGCAATCATTCTCTGCCCCACCCGCGAACTCGCGGTGCAGGTCGCCGAGGAGATCAGTTGGGTTCAGGGAGATTCGGGACTTGCCATTCAGACTGTTTACGGAGGCACCGATATCGAGAAGCAAGCCAAGGAATTGGATGCCGGTGCAGATATCATCGTTGGAACTCCTGGCCGCGTCATCGATATGTCGAAACGCGGCCATCTCAAACTTGGCAACATCACTCATTTCTGCTTGGATGAGGCCGACCGAATGCTCGACATGGGATTCTTCCCAGACGTGCTTTGGATATTCGACCAAATGCCCGCGCGTGAGCAGACACTCTTGTTCAGCGCCACCTTCCCACAGGAAGTTCTCGACGCGGCTGAGGAATTCATGCACGAACCTGTCTTCGTGATGAGCGACGATCTTGAGGTCGAAGTCCCCGAAATTGACCAATTCGCTGTTCGCATCGGACGAGGCAACAAACTCTGGGTTCTCGGTCGACTCATCGCCAATATGGATGATAACGATCAGATGCTCATCTTCACCAATACCAAGCGCATGGTTGAATTGCTCGAAGAACGCTTGGGCAAATTCGGCATGAAAGCAACCGGAATGCACGGCGACAAGGCTCAGAATCGTCGTGAAAAGATTCTCGATTCGCTCCGTGATGGTACAACGAAAATCGTTGTAGCAACCGATGTTGCAGCACGTGGAATCGATGTCGACGGAATCACCTATGTGGTCAATTACGACCTTCCTGATGATACTGAATCCTACGTACACCGTATCGGCCGTACTGGCAGGATGGGTCGCTCTGGACAAGCCTGGTCTCTCGTCTCCAAGGAGGACATCGGCGCACTGGACAAGATTTCCAACACTTGGAATCTTGAAATTCCTTACGTCGAAGCACCTGCACTTCCAGAGGGAATGACCCGCGATCCTGTGCGCAAGCGGGAAGACTGGTCAGAAGTCACCGACCCATTCGGGATGGTCAACGTCTCTCTGGAAATCGGAAGGGGTGCGGCAACAAAGCGCTCGCTGGCTGACTGGATTGTCAACGAAGCACGTATCCCTGAGATTGCTCTGGGCGAAATAGCGATGGAAGAGAGTTCCTCAACCGTACAGATTCACGTAGACAAGGCCGCTTACGTGATAGATGTCATCAAGAAGCGTGAATTCGATGGAAGTTCGTTGAACCCCACCATCATCGGAGCATGAGGTGGGGTTTCATGGCGGTCATCAACCGCTCGGATTTAACGTGCCCAGAATGTGGGCACAGTGAATCACTTGAGATGCCTGACAATCAGTGTGTCTTCTTTCATAAATGCGCGGAGTGCAAGACGCTTCTGCGTCCAAAAGAAGGAGATTGCTGCGTATTTTGCTCCTATGGAGGCGTCGCTTGCCCACCGATTCAAGCCGGCGACGATTGTTGCTCACCGACTTCAGTAGACGAGACACCGGTTCGGCGTCTCGACCTATTGGGGTTCTTCTGTCCGATTCCTGTCCATGAGACTCGCAAAGCGATGACCGAAATGGAAATTGGTCAAGTCATCGAGGTCATCGGTGACGACCCCGAGACTTTGCATGATATGCCCGCACTGTGTGAGCGAATAGAAGCCAAACTTCTCAGCGTGACGGAAGATGCTGGAGAGTACACTTTCCGTATCCGCAAATGAATCTCGTTCGCGGATGGGTTCTTGACGGCTCGACCGGTCGAAGGCTTCGATGACTGTGCCAAAGAGGCCCATCGACTTGCACGAGATGGAGGATATTCCTGCAGATGCTCGGCTACCTACTTCCCAAGGCGATTTCCGCATTCGAGTATTCCACGAAGAGACAACGAATCTCGATCATGTAGCCTTGACACTGGGCAATATGAGTGGCCCAGACCCAGTCCTCGTTCGAGTTCATTCCGAGTGCCTCACAGGTGATGCATTTGGCAGCCTGCGCTGCGATTGCGGCCCTCAGCTTGATACTGCTTTAGCCCGCATACAAGAAGTAGGCTGGGGCTGCCTTGTCTACCTTCGACAGGAAGGTCGTGGAATCGGTTTACACGCCAAGATACAGGCTTACAATTTGCAAGATCAGGGGGCTGACACCCTCGACGCCAATCTCTTGCTTGGGCATCCAGCCGATGCCCGCGACTACCGGATTGCTGCAGAGATTCTGCGAGAAGTCGGAATCGACAGGGTTTGTCTGCTGACAAATAATCCAGATAAGACCCTCCAATTACAATCATTGGATATCGATGTCATCGAGAGTATGCCTTTAGTTACCGGAGTTAGCGATGATAATCGCGAATACCTCATCACCAAGGCAGAACGAATGGGTCACTCAATCAACACAGATGATTTGAACTGAATAACCATAGTTCTCGATTGCTGTTTGTTCAGCGAGAAGACATCAACCGTGAGTTTGAAGAATTTGTTAGAGTTGAATTTGACTGACCCCTCATCTACAAGCGAATAGAAGGAAAATGGGGCCGTGGCCGGGACTTGAACCCGGGCCGGCGGGACCACAACCCACCGTGCTAACCGCTACACTACCACAGCCGTATGCAAGCGGGCCACCGACAGACCGTATTTCAAGCGTTCCGCGTGGAGAGGCCAAGACTCCTGTGACCAACGTATTGAAGCGCTGCTCTCGGCCGTTGCAACTCGATGGGGCGAGCCGTCATTGCCAGCACGACTCTGGCACTGCTAGCATTAATGGCGATTCTTGCTCCACTGACGAGTGCTGACACCGTTATCGAGTCCGAGCGAATCGAATTACTGGAAGCGGGTGCTTTCGACGATACGGATGCTTGGGATCTCACCACTATGAAGGCCTTCTCGGAGGATTCTGCCGAACATAGTACCGGAATGATTGCAGATGGTGAGTTGTCATTCACACATGATAGACCTGACAATTTCCAAAGTCACACGGCCTGGGCTACGTACAGTCCCACTGAATCCAATTCAACACTGGGTGCGCCTGATGGTTCCTACAGTTGGTCAAAAGGCCCAGACATCACTCTCTCTGGTTATGGCTTTGAAGGACTGCAAACGCGCGAAATAGCGAATGTTTCGATGATTCTGCACATCTCCGTGCCAGATGCGCTTCCATCGGATGAGATTCGTATCACTATTGAAGCGAATGGGCCGGAGAGGCTTGTGCGAACTATAGCTCGGACCTTTGGTCCGGTAAATCGGATGACAACACCGATTGTCGAGAATATGGACAATCTGCAGGACTGGACGTGGAGTGATTTAGCAGATTCGACTGTTGTCGTGGATTATGTCTCGGATGGTGCTCCAGACGACTCAGAGGTGCGCGTTGATGCAGTGGGTATCCGTGTCAAGTTTCACCAACCATGGTATTCGTTTGAGACAGTCAAAGCAATTCACGAGAAGTCAGGGCAGAACCTACCCGTTATTGATTTCGGACCTTATGATGGAATACATTCTGGCCTTTCAGTTGAAAATTGTGGATTAACTCCAGATGGTGGCACTCAAGGAACCTGGGATTTCAATGTAGAAGTCCCCTACGACCAAGAATTGGGGAGAATCCATGTTTTCGGCGAAGGCAATTTTACGATTGAAGCAATGCCGCAAGGGCACACATCGATAGAAAACTTTCAGCCCTATGAGAACGGAGAATTACTGACCGAACGAGATGTAACAAATTCGGTTAGAATTACAATCTATGACGGCTGTATTCAGATGGCTCGTGTCGATGTCAATGATCCGTATCTTGAGGTCGTCGGTTCTGTTGCAGGAGCGGTCGATGGCCTCGCTTCAGGATACAGTACCGTACGCTTTGCCATAGGAAACACACTTCTGAGCGAAGTTGAGATTTCATTAGGAGAATTCTCGTTTCAGGTACCGATAGGTCACGCTTTACCCAAAGCCGGCGAGGCTCTGGAAGTTGGTGTAGCCGCTCGCTTCCAATGGTCATCGAATGGATTGGCTGAGGCCACTGTGGTTCATATCGATTCAATGTCGATCGTTGGTGGTTACCATTTGGAATGGGATCTCAATGTTACTTGCTCTTCACCATCCAACCTCGAATTGATTGAGGATGGTGGTGGCTCTCTCATCCCAATGGCAAGCAGGTGTGAGGACGACCGAACAGACTGGGAAGATCTCGAAGTGCGAGCTTGGACAGATTCGAACGATATCCTCGATGTATCTGCACAAGGTGGCGATATCCGAGTTCAACCACACGCCGATGCGAACGGCGAGGCTCGCATTAGCATACAAGTCATCGACGCTTCAGGAAATGTTTGGGAAGGCGGATTCAACGTGGTTATCATTGCTGTCGAAGACCCCCCTACAATCGAAGGGCTACCTGTCTCAACATACATCGATTTAGGTCAAACTCGTGTGATTGACCTTGAAATCACCGACCCCGACACCACCGACCTGACGATTTCTACATCGAGGTCTTGGGCTAGCGTGGATTCCGCCGGCGACCTCATTCTAACTCCAGTCGAGCCGGGAACTCACACAGTGGAACTAACGGTGACCGATGGAATACACACCGTGGTTCAGAGCATAGAAGTCATTGTCACTGCCCAACCCGACCTCACAATTGAGAATATTGAGGTTTGGAGGGGCGGGACATCGGTCGCCAGCGTCGATGAGGGGGATGTTGTCCAACTCAAGGTGTATGTACGCAACGAAGGTCGAGGAGTTGGCGATGCTATCGATGTGCGATGCTGGGTCGATGGTTTGCTTGTCGGTTCAACAATGATTGAAAGCATTGCACCTGGAGGACTAGCGATTGCAACCTGTGATACACAAGTCACCAATTCGGGCACTGTAGTCATCAGAGCAATGGTCGACGGAACCGCATCGATAGAAGAGTCGAACGAAGAGAATAACGAACTGAGTATCTCAATCAACTCAGAGGCCAGAGATAATGCAGGAGGCGGCTCAAATGATTTCGATCGCGGACCTGCAATCATAGTAGCATCGATTGGTGTAATCGCCATCTCGATCGCAGCATTGCAAATGGGGCCAGGTCGAGTACGCAAACCATTCCGAAAGAAATGAACTCAATTTCACCATTAGAGATGGAACCCCCGGAGTTGAGCCCTGCAAACCATCCGTCCGGCCGATAAACGTCGAAAATCGGGTAATGGTTATACCTGAATCGACCACCAAAATGGCTTACCGCGCTCGTCCAACGAGCCGGTGGTGTGTGTTTGCGATGATGAAGCTAAAGGTCCGTATTGAGACTGATGAGTGGATCTACGAAGAGCATGAGACGCAGTGATCTCATTCCTTCGACCAGGTCTGCGGATAAACTCCAACTTGCATCAGAACGACCTTTGGTCGAGCCACTTCTCCGTGTTGCATCGATGCTATTTTCGTTGCTGAGGAATTTGTTTCAGCGAGTGCGACAGCCTCGCCTTTGAGACTCTCGAGTACCACTAAATCTCCCCTCTCAATACCTTCGCTCAAGCTTACCACACCGGGCCGTGCTAGGGCTGCTCCGTGTGAAATTGCTGCGGCTGCGCCGTCTTTGACGACGATGCGTGGAAGGTGGCCGAGAATCGCCTCTACCGGCGCTATGAGCCGGCGCAACGCCCGGTCATCCTCGTGCTCACGCCAGAGGAATACCGCATCGGTCAATTGCTGCATTGTGCATGCATTTGATTGATCAAACGAACCTGTTTGATCACGATGAAGTTCGAGTAGTTCGCAACCGGTATCGAGCATTAGTCCGAAATCTCGAGCAAGAGTTCGGATGTAGGTGCCAGCGTTGCAGGTGATTGTTACCGCAGTTGTGCGAGACTCATCGTCCGCGTCGATGATTCGAATATCATGGAGAATTCGTGTACGGACGCGGACCTTGACTGCAGATTCGAGCGGTGGAACATTGTAGATTTCACCTTGGAGAGACTCGAGGAGTTTTGCTAATTCTTCTTGTGTGACTTCGCGACCAAAACGAAGGACTGCGATGTAGCGCTTGTCTCCAGTGAGGACCAATTCGGTCAGCCTAGTTGACTTGCCACAGAGCATTGTTAGGAGTCCTGTGGCGAATGGATCGAGGGTTCCTCCGTGGCCTAAGCGCTGGATTCCAAGCATTTCTCGAGCCCAAGCTGTCAATTGATGACTGGTTGGCCCTCGCGGCTTGTCGACCAGAATCACACCTGCATCGAGTAGTTGCTCGAGGGTTCGTTCTGCTGGTATGCAGCCGTTTTTGGAATCTGTTGTAGCCTTCTCATCGAGGATTATCATACACTCACTCTCCTTGGATTGCTGCGCTAACTATGGCGAAAACCTCGTCGGCGCTCAAATCATTTGCATCAACGACGAGGTTGTACGGAGTCATGTCGTCGAGATCGATTCCGTAAAGGATTCGGTAACGCTCTTTGTCGGCGCTTTGACGAGCGCTTGATTCGGCGAGGCGCTCTTCGAAGCTACCACCCTCGCGGTTTTGCACACGGCGGGCGCGCTCCTCATCAGAAGTTGCGATCCATACTCTGAGGCAATCGAGTTCAAGTTCGTGCGCCCACCATCCAGAGAGGCGACTCTCGATGATTTGGGGGCCATTTCCGCGAGTCATTGCTTCGCGGAGAAGTGTATCTAACGAACGATCGACATCGAGGTCACTCTTGCATAATTCACTGAATTCTACTACCGGTAGACCTCGACGAGTGGCTTCAGCTCGGAACACCTCACCACCATTGAGTGAGTTCCATCCAGTCGCCTCGCGAATCTTGGATACAAGAGTCGAAGTCCCGCTTCCTGGTGCGCCACTGATGGTGATGTGTACCATCCGCTCACCTCCACTCATTGCGGCAGACATCACAGCGTATTCGCCCTGAGTTGACTCTACTTACTGACAATGAGTTACAATCCGGACACGACGTTCCAGCCTTAGGTGGAGCAGCGTGGACATTTCCGCTGCGCTTGGTTTCAGATTCCTGTCCTCGCTTGCGAGGTCCATCTCGGCTCCTACGCTGACTTCGACGAGTCGTGGCTGGAGCCTTTTTCGTCTCCTCTTTCAGGAGATGAAGCAACGGCTCAGGAATCGGATCGCCCTTGAGAATCAGAGGATGGCGGCCGAATCTGATGATCTTGATGTGGCGGTCGACGATTCGTCCGAGTGGTGCACTCATAGCAATGTAAGTCACGACCCATGCCGGGAAAATCCACATCACTCGATCCATCATACCCCACATCGGCTGCCATGGCAGACTGACGTAATCTACACGGAAGCCGGTAGCTGCCTCAGCCATCCAGCTGAATATTGCAATGATGAACACAATTGTGAACATCATCGGCTTCATCATGGCCGATTGCATCGCCATCGACTCCGGCATCATCTCCATCTGCAATCGTCGCATCTTGTCAACACGAGCTGTATCTCTCTCGGCCTGAGCTTCTCGCAATTGCTTGGTTATCTGCTTGTTTCGGTGGGCTGTGTGGACTTGAGTAAGAGGATCCATGAAGATTCCTCGAATCATGGTGTTCACAATCATGATCGATGAACCAATGATTGCCACCGTTGGCACGAAGAATTCGGAATGGAACGGAAGTGCCGGTTCAATCACAGTTCCAGCAAGACCTGAAAGACCGGTGCGCAATGACGGATTGACCGAAAGTAGAATCATGAATCCGAGAATAACGAGCATCGGAGTCATCATGCCAGCCATGGCTTGGTTCTGAGCGCCACCTTGCCCAGCCTGTGCTGCCATGGTTCTCTCGCTCCATCGGACTCAATTGAAGCATTCGGCTAGGCTCACATGAAATGTGAGCCATCTTCAGCTGCTCTCAACTGAATTGGAAGCTGCAAGTCTCGCAAGAAGAGGAGCCAACAGCAGCCTCGGTACCACAGACTGGACAAACGTCAGGGGTTAGTATAGCCTGAGTCTCTGCTTCTTCTCCATCTACCTCTTCTGAGTCCTCAGTGGCCTCTTCTTCAACCTCTTCCCACTCTGGCTCGATGGCTTGCACCTGTGGCTTTGAGAAGTCGACCGAATCATCCCCATCGGGCTCTCCCTCAGTCACTGCAGGTTCTTCGACAACCTCATCAGTTGCCTCCTCGACTTCTGCATCCTCGACATCATCATCCGCCTCTGGTTCTGGCTCATGGGCTGGAGGCTCAGGCATCGAGCGTGTCGCTTCATCGACCCAATCGGGTAGATTCGGCTCCTCGTCAACCTCGTCACCGAAGGTGGCACCGTGGTAATCTTGTGCGTCGGCGACCTTGTATTCGCTCTCGGAATCGCCCTGAATCTCAAAAACAACTTCGATGCGCTCGCTCTTCTCGATACGGCCAATCGGCCAACTGACATGAGTTCCCTCTCTGGCCGATTCTTTACTGAAATCGATAGTACGTTCGCCGGATTGGTTCGATCGTACGGTTGATTTCTCAATATTGAAAGTGCCAGGGACTACATCGTGCAGCGAGAGATCCTCGAGTGCGCTATCGGAGTCGTTTTGGAACATCAATAGAATCTCATAACGACCAGGGCCGGCGGCTGGGAAAACTTCCTTGCCTGTCGAGAAGCGCCTACGACGATGGACAACTCTGATCATTGGAGCGCGGTTACAGAATCGAGTTGCGACCGGGCCAAACCTTTCCATACTGAAATCGGTCCGAATCGGCGCTGCCAATCTGTCATTCTTTGGCGATGGATCCTCGGCATGCAGCGGATAACTAATCGTCAAAGATTTGCCAGGCTGCAAGCCGAGAGGAGCAGAGGTACCAACAGTGATTCGAAGCGCGTGGCCTTGAGAATCAGGTGAGATAAGTTGCTCTTCGAGTTGAGTTCCGTCGACCACCTCGATACGATATTGATCATGATTCAAGTCCGTTCCTTCAATCTCAATACGGACTTGATCTGAAGAAGGTGTGTTGAATATTCCAGGTATGTCATCAAGCAAGCGCATGACGTTTATCGGGGCTGAGCCAGTGTTTTCCACGACCGTTATACAATCGAGATCAGAGGGGACGTAAGAGCGGATGCGTGAGATGCTGTACTGCTTGTTGACCTCGGCATCGAGGACCTTGATACTCCTCTCCTTCAGTTCAAGAACACCAGTCGATTCGACGTTTGCACGAGGAAGAATCGAGTAATTAATTTCATGAGTGAAATTTGGTTTATCGATTGCTTCAATTCGCTTTTCAAGCGAGTCCCAGAGTCCTTCTGGAGGAATGTCTTCTCGGATGTCCTCCATCTCCAAAAACGGATCACTACGGCCTGCTAACCACACTGTGGCACCCGATAAACTGACAACGAATGACGACCGGTTTTCGACAACGAGTTTGCAATGGAAAACATCGGGTCGGTCGTCTTCCTTGGGTGAGACGTAGCCGAATTGTCGAGCCCTAGATGTAACTGCATCGAACTGGGCTCGGGAAACCGTCGCTTCACACGAATATGCCCCGCTTACCGTACCTGTTGCGAAACGCTGGATGGTTCGAGTGGTGACTCTCGGTGCAATTTCGAGAGTGGAACTCTCACCTACTGAGAGTCGGCCGATACGCCAAACTAGTTCCTTGTCTTTGATATCGTATTCCGGGCCTTCTGAGAGTTCGAAATTCTCAGGAAGGGCGCGTCGCACAACGACGTCCGTGAGCGCAACAGGTGCGATATTCTCAACGCTGAGGCGAACGAGAATCTCCTGAGAATGCTCTGAGTAAACCATCGATAGGCTGGCCTCTTGTGACCGCTCCGGCTCGGTGTCGATGTGTTCGCGGAGAATCATCATCCGGGGACCTGAGGCGGTGTAGGGAAGATTCGTAATCTGAGTAGCATCGAGTTCGCGAACAGTAATTGCACCGCCTCCGATATCTGTTGCTCCAGTATTCTGTAAGAGAACCTCGATGTCCCAAGCACGGTCCTTGCGACTTGAGTTTCGGAGAATAAGCTCGCCGTCGATTGATTGCTGGCGGACTGTACCATCTGGATTTAGGACCGATTCCTCCTTTTCTCTCAAAGTGACGTGTAATTTGTCTCCGGGGATTGCATCGACTTCGGCAGCCGGCCTGAGATTGCTAGAAAGTGCCGGCGCCGGTTCTCTAGGAATTGTGGCTTCTTCGATCGCTTCCTCAAAGGCGGATGCGAAAGGGTCGGCAGGCGGTGGAGCGCCAAATGGGTCATCCATCGGTGGACTATCCGCTGCCGCGTTCGGTTCCGATGCGAAGGCTGAGTCTAGTGCTGCATTGAGGCCGCTGATGTCGGCTTGCTCCTCGGCATTATCTTCCTCGGTGGGTTCATCAAGCGATGCTAGAGAATCATCGAAGGATTGGATGTCGTATCCATCGACTACCCAATCCTCGTCGTCGGCCGCATCATCAGAAACTTCCTCTGCGGTCCCCTCAAATCCAGGAGGTGGCGGGGGTGCAATACCTTCCATTCCAGGAGGAAGGGGCGGTGCTTCGAACCCCACAGGTGGTGCAGGGGTGGATACATCGAATCCTGGTGGAATGGGTGGAGGTGTAGCAAATGGAGATTCTTCGTTTACCTCAACTTCCTCCTCAGTCGTCTCCTGTTCAATCATATCGCTAAACTCGTCCTCTTCGTCATTCACATCGAATCCCGGTGGGGGCGGAGGAGGGGGGAGCGGGGGCATGCCCGGCGGAGGAGGGGGAGGGGTATCGGACATGGTGGAAGCAGCCTCGAAGGTAAATGTGGACGCGCATTCGATTGGTTTAACCATTGCTCGCTCGCAGTCCTTCGGACTGATTCGATTACGAATGTTTGAATTACCCCTCATGCCGGCAACAAGCCATGAGCAATCAAGACGGAACCACTCCCCCGGTCATCTTTGTGGTCGGTACTGCGGGTGCAGGAAAGAGTACGCTAGTCACTGCCTTCCAACGCTGGGCTAGATTCCTACAGGTGGATGTGCTGTGTATCAATCTCGATCCAGGCGCCGAGCGAGTCCATTACGACCCTGAGTTTGATGTTCGTGATTTGGTATCTTTAGCCGACGTAATGGACGAGTACGATCTCGGCCCCAACGGGGCCCAAATCTTGGCTGCGGACTTAGTAGCAGCTCAGGCACTGGATGTGTTTGATGAGATTGAAGGATTGTCGGGCGATATCTTGGTGATTGACACGCCCGGTCAGGTTGAATTGTTTGCTTTCAGAGAGGCGAGCAGTCACTTGGTTGAGGTGCTCGGTCAGGGTCGTGCATGTTTGGCATTCTTATTCGACCCGATGCTGTCTCAGACACCAAGCGGATTCGTCTCTCAGATGCTTCTTTCGTCAATTGTTCACTTCCGCTTGGGTCTGCCAACTGCGAACTTCCTTTCCAAGGCTGATTTGCTTGACCCCGAAACCCTTTCAAGAATTCTTGAATGGGGAGATAATCTCGATGTTTTGGAGGCGGCCTTGTATGAGGAGTCTGCAGCCGAGTCAATGGATCATCACGCTGGGACTTCGAGGGCAGAATTCGCAATTGGCCAATTACGCATGATGCAACATGCGGCCATCCAGCCAGGGCTTGTGCCTTTGTCCAGTGAGGAAGAGGAAGGGCTGGCTGACATGCTGACATTTGCTCAGACTGTATTTGGTGGTATGGCTGACATTAGAGATGGATTTGCAGGAGATATCGAACATGAGCGACAATGAGAAGATGGATCTTCTTGCGATCGATGATTTGGTCGATGATTTTGAAGAGATTATCAACTGGGCGATTCGCTACAAGCATGATGTTGAGATTCATCAGGATTTCAAGCCTCTCGACGGGATGTCGATTGGCTCGATTTACGAAAAGCCCTCGACACGGACACGTGTATCATTCGAGGTAGGCGTCAGCCGCCTCGGTGGGCAACCTCTGACTCTTCTGGCCAATGATATTCAACTAGGAAAATCCGAGTCGATTGGCGATACAGCAGCGGTTCTCTCGCGGTTCCTCGATGGTATAACCTACCGCTGCTTCGGGCATGCTGACGTTACTGAATTGGCTCGCACTGCATCGGTTCCTGTCATCAATGCCCTATCTGATATGCACCATCCTTGCCAATCAGCTGCCGACCTAATGGCAATTCGAGAGTTCGCGACATCCGATGGTCATATCGCTTGGGTTGGAGATGGAAACAATGTCTTCCACGATTTGGCACTTGCTGGATTGACACTCGGATACGATGTGAAGTATGCCACGCCGGCCGGGATGGAACCTGACGCTGATGTCCTAGCGCGTTGTCAAGAGATTGCTGCTAAGACTGGCGCGAATATCACCGGTACGAATGATCCCGTCGAAGCTGTCACCGATGCTGGTGTCATCTACACCGATATCTTCGTCTCTATGGGCGAGGAACACATGGAGGACAAAATGGATGCATTCGAGGGTTTTCAAGTAAACGAAGAACTCGTCGCACACGCTCGCCCGGACTACGTCTTCATGCACTGTTTACCCGCACACCGCGGAGAGGAAGTCACCGATGGCGTAATCGATTCGAAGAATAGTATCGTCCTTGATCAGGCTGAGAATCGTATGTGGGCTCAGATGTCGCTGCTAACCTACCTGTGCAATAACGACGCATGGCAGGCTTATCGCGAGCTCTGAATGGCGACGCTACTTTGTTGAACAAATCGATTCAGAGAAGCGACGCGATGAGTATTCCAACCATCGCTAGAACCATTGAACGCTTAATCAGACGAGAAGCAGCCGTATCCTCGCTGAGCACAATATGCTTCTTGACCTGCATCAAGGTGAATAGCGCAGGAGCGACAAGAAGTAAGTGAAGTTGGTCGAATACACCCAGGACAAATGGAGTCAGCAGTGCGATTAGGGTCAGAAGTAAGACTGCCCAAGCCACTGTCCGAGCCTTGTCAGCACCAACACGCATGGCGTAGGTATTGCGACCTTCGTCACCTTCCATGTCTTCGACATCCTTGATGATCTCGCGTGCGAAGTTGTAGAGAGTTCCAACGAAGAAGAGGGAAAGCGCACGGGGATTCAGTGGGTCGAATACGCCGGCGGCTCCGTAAAGGACCACTAATCCGACCGAAAGTGAAATTGCCATATTTCCAGGCAACCCTCTATTCTTGAGGCCGAGAAGCCATCGATCATCCTCATAATTTAGCAAGAGAGCTAAGGCGATGACCCAGATCAAAATTGTGTACTTCCATTCGCCAAGTTCGCCGATTGAGTTGGCAGTGACGGCGGCGAAGAATAGAGAAATCAATGAAATCAATCCAGTTAGAATGATTGAGATCAGAGCAGTTCTCTTGCTTATGCGCCCAGAAGGTAATGGCCGATCCGGGCGATTCACCCTGTCAATTTCAAGGTCGAGGTAATCATTCAGAGCGTTCCAAGAGGCCATGAAGGAGTAGACCGACAAGGCAAGCAATGTGGTGATGCGCAGATTATCATCGGAAGGGAATTCCCCGAGAGCGAGAACTGCGCCGAGGAATACTCCGACGAATCCACTGATACAGTTGCCTGCTCGGAAGAGCAAGACCCAATCAGCGATTCGACCCACGCCTCCGACGAGGGCGTGCGCGTCTTGATTGCTTGCACGATTCACGCCGCTGCAATCAACGGTTCCGCGGACAGCGACCAGACGCAAACAGTGTATACACTGCCACGGAACTGACCGCGCTGATGCCCGACTTTGGCAAAGCGCGGATCCTTGGCGAGAATGTTACCTACCTGGTTCATCGTAGCGCCCCAGCGGAATCTCTCATTGAGGTGATCGAAAACTTCGACGGTGTTCGCATTTCCCTTCTCTTCAAGAAACACTAGAACCGCCTCTCGTAGGCGTCGTGTGCGAGACATCAGAACGCCTCCATTGGAATCTGGCGAGAAGCCATCACTCGCGAGTGTAATCCGGACCAGCTGGATGGACTCACGCTAACTTCGATTGCACGTCGTGGCATTGGCTGCCAGAGTCCGTCGTCAGCCCTACCGTTTGAGGAATTGACAAGCGCCTCAGGTTGAGGTCTTCTTAGGCTTGCAGCAGTCTTGTTTAGGGCGGCGAAGGAGACGACACGAACGGGGTCGGCTCGCTTCCTGTAGATTCGTCGGCTATCGTGGTTCAGGCTTCGGTTCATGGCCTGATGTTGCACGGTCTGCATATCAAGAACCGGAACAGAGAGGAAAGTGAAAGTGAAAGTGAACATGAAGCACTCGAATGAGGCTCTCTCCATCGTTTTGAAATACCGAGCCTCGGTCGCCGGGCTACTCGCTCGTGTAGTGTAGTTCGGTCCATCATGACGGACTCTCGATCCGTCGACCCGGGTTCAAATCCCGGCACGAGCACCATTTTGACCCCATTTTGAATTCTCGAAATGACTCTTGAAATCGTCGTTTTTTTCGGTCAGAACCGTCTTAAGCACACCTTCGTTGCAGTAGTAAGGTTCTGATGCGTGTAGAGCACGATGTGAAGCTTACTTTTGATGACGTATTGATTCGACCGAAGCGCAGTACGCTGGTTTCTCGCTCAGACGTATCGCTTTATCGAGACTTCAAATTCCGCCATTCCGACACTACTTGGTCAGGGGTTCCGATTGTAGCAGCCAATATGGACACGACCGGTTTGTTCAGTATCGCATCTGAATTGCAGAAGCATAAGATGCTGACATGTATGCAGAAATTCTACTCAACTCGAGATTATGAGCAGGCTTGGAAAGACGGAGTTGACCCTGAGTTTGTGGCGGTGACTTGCGGTTCGACGGAGAATTCGTTTGATTTACTCAAGAGAAAAATGGCTACGCACGCGGGCACCAAAATGATCTGTATCGATGTTGCAAATGGCTACCGAGAGGTATTCCTCCAATTCGTCAAGAGGGTTCGCAGTGAATTTCCTTCAGCGATTGTGATCGCTGGCAATGTTGCTACGCGAGAGATGACTGAAGCGTTGATTCTCGCGGGCGCTGATATCGTCAAGGTTGGAATCGGTCCTGGCTCGGTTTGTACAACACGCAAGGTTGCGGGTGTTGGTTATCCTCAGCTTTCCGCTATTGCTGAGTGTGCTGATGCAGCTCATGGGCTTGCTGGTCACGTAATGGCTGATGGTGGCTGTTCAAGCCCAGGAGATGTTGCCAAGGCCTTTGCATCCGGGGCTGATTTCGTAATGCTGGGTGGTATGTTTGCTGGACACGATGAATCGGGTGGAGACCTTGTAATCGAAGATAATGGCAAGAAATACAAATCATTCTACGGCATGTCAAGTGCCAAGGCTATGGAGACTCACTATGGAGAAGTAGCGAAACATCGTGCTCCAGAAGGAAAAGAGGTCCGAGTTCCTTACCGAGGGCCACTCGAAGTTACTGTTCAGGCAATTCTAGGTGGAGTTCGGTCGACTTGTTCCTATGTTGGTGCAAGACGTATCAAAGACCTCCCCAAATGTACTACTTTCATTCGGGTGACTCAGACGACGAATGAGGTGTATCAGCGCTTCAATGTCGAAGAATGAACGGTAATTCTCACTGAGACGTCAGATGTCTAGGACAACCTGCGCCATCCAGCCGGGACCTTCGAAGGATGGTACACCTTCCACTCCTTCGACAATCTCACCTTCAGCCACTTCGCGAACGGCGAGGTCGTGCAGAGTAATTGCCTTCACTTCGACCTCGAGTTCGACATCACGCGCATCGACCCAAAGAACCTGCGCGCGAAAGCAATCCTTCTCTATCACAAGGTCCGATTCTACCAACCATCGATCTTCCACATATCCCTGATAGAGGACCTCTTCGAGCCATCTGACCAGTCCCCTCTCTAGATCGCCTGTCGGAACTGCGACTGCCCATTCACCAACGTGGCGGATGTGCCCGTTGAGTAATTCCGCGCCGCGGTCAGACATCTGAATACCTTGCAAAGCCAGCGCGGCCTCCCTCAGAAGTCCACCCGGGCTGCTGGAAAATGCGCGGAAACCGATGTCCGCAGTTGTCGGCATTACCCACCAAGACATCGTATCACCAAGCCACCCGAGGACCGTTCAGGGGATGAAACCCGAGGGAGATGCGGGAAATCAATTGTTGGTACAGAGTTCGCCCTGACTTGGGAAACTCGTGGGATCCTTTGGATTCGTATTCCATTTATTCTCGCACTTATTCATGTAACCATCACCGTCGGAATCGATGTATGCATCGGCTGGATCGTATGGGTCGAAATCGAAGTAGAATTCCCATCCAGACCACATTCCATCGCCATCATGATCTTGGTGATAGACTTCAGAACCATCGGCCCATCCATCTCCATCTGTATCAGCGAGGACCGCGTCGGTGCCATTTTGGAATTCTTCGTAATTCGTGTAATTCTCTAGATCGTCGTAGAAATTACCTCCATTAGTCGTCGTTGGGTCGATGTGGCACTCGGCGTTCTGTGGGTTATCCCATCCTGGACAGTAACGGTTGAGCAAATGCGATCTATTCAGCCCATCACCATCGAAATCTTCCGCTCCATCGTCGATTCCATCGAGGTCCGAATCGGGCATTCTCGGATCCATCGGGCCTCGAGCTCCCAAGGCATCGAGTGAGTTGTTGTCGACGAGACCGAGATTGATTGCACGCTCAGAGGCAGAGACCTCCCAGCCGTCTGCAAGCATGTCGCCGTCGGTATCGTCGGCAACTGGGTTTGTATCCCAGCGGTCTGGAGCTTCCAGAGCGTTTAGCAAAGTGTCGTTATCGATATCGAAGTTGGAATCAGGCATTGAGCCGAACGATGGATCGAGAGCCCAGCGGCCACTTGCCGGAATGGGGAATCCCGTCAGATTCATTTCGTGGATGAAATACTCAGGGTCGAGAATACCGTCGCCGTTGCGGTCACCAGAGGTTTGGAAGCCCTTCAGATAGCTGTCCCAAACCCAGCCACCAGGACCCAAACCACACTCTTGCATACTGTCACATCCGATAGGAAGCCAGTTCTGAGTGCTAATCCACAGGCTGTGAGAATTGGTATTGTGCTGGACTGAGAATATTTGCATCTCCCAGCCATCGGGCTGCCCGTCATCATCGGTATCATTGTCCAAAGGACTGGTGGCAGTCTGCCACGGACGAGGGATGTGAAGGACTTCTCCGCCATCGTTCAGGCCGTCGTTATCGGTGTCAGCATTATTCGCGTGAGTGACATACTGGTCGGCACCGTCAATGACTTCTTCACCATCGTCAAGACCGTCGTTATCGGTATCGAACATCGAGGCATTGGTGTAGTAGGTGGTACCGTTCCAAACGAATCCGTCCATCGCCTCGGTGAAATCTTCAAGACCGTCGGAATCTGTGTCTCTATCGGTCGCGTTGGTGAAGGTTTCGTAGTATTCTGTCGCGTCGGAAAGACCGTCGCGATCTGTATCGTAAACTCCTGGGTCGGAACGCACTAAGACGTCGCGCACACCCATATCGACGACTCGAATGGTCCAACCGATGACTTCGATTCCATCGATGAGGCCGTCATTATCGGTGTCTGCGACAAGTGGGTCGGTAGAGCGACCGTCTACGATGCCGTCACCATCTCGGTCACGAGCATTGTACTCATCGAGGTTGGTGAATCGCTCGTGCTCCTCGACAACTGTTGCGAGGTCTTGCAGACGACTGGTGACTTCCTGACCGACATTGACATTGATTGAATAGATGTAACCGGCAGTCGGAGTTTTCACTGGAATGTTGACATATTGGCTGTCCTGAACAGTTCGCACCCACATCACTGTGCGATTCACCTGGACGAAATCGCCGACCTCGACGACGATGTTGTGAACAGTTGAGACACCTACGAGGTCGGTGTATCGAACACCTCCATCACCATCTGCGTCGTAGCCATCGAAATCAGGATCCTCCTCCGCATTGCTACCATCATTAGGGTGGATTCCACTGTGGTATTCCCAACCATCAGGCATGCCATCGAAGTCTGTGTCAGCGACGAGAGGGCTTGTGAAATTGACTGGCCCCCAAGTATAGGCGACCTCATACTCCTCGACATTGTTCAGGCCATCCTCATCGCCGTCGCCGTAAGCATCAGTAGAGTTGGCAGGGTTGAGGAGAGTGTTGTAGCAATATTCGAATCCGTCGGGCATTCCGTCGCCATCGGTATCCCAGTCTCCTGGGCCATTGAGGCGACCGTCGCCATCCATGTCTTGATTGAACCAAGTTAGGTCGCCGACACCACTCATCAATTCAGTATAGGGTGCGTCAATGCGAATGGTTCCGAACTGCGGCACACCGCAGTGGACTTGCAGATCTTGACTGCCGTAGCCGACCTCAACGCGATCAGGAATTAGGTCGAGGTCGCTGTCCTCTTCGAGGGGGTTTGTGTCGTAGATCTCCTCGAGGAAATTAGGAAGTGAGTCTGGGCCTTGCCGGTCGATGTCAAGAACAGAGTCGCAAGAGTGGTCCCCATTGGGTCCAATCGGAAGATTGTTCCAAGTAGAGGTGCCAATAATCAGTTTCATCTCAGCTTCGACCTGTGGCGTGAGGAGTGAACATCCCCAGTTCGGATCTAGTGGGTCGAGTAGAGTAACCTGACCCTGAGGTGTCTGAATGACCTCAGTGTAGAGAGATTCCCAGCGGTCGTTTAGTCCGTCACCGTCACTGTCTTGAACTGTTGGATTTGTTCCTATTGCGGCTTCCTGTTCATTGGTCAGCCCATCGCGGTCGGGATCACCAAAGGGTCCGTTGTCAGGGTCGGGGAATGTCTCGTTCTGTTCACCCGTCTCTTCTTCCTCACCAGGATTGACGTTCTCGATATCTCCATCGCTGGGTTCTCCACTATCGAGTGGATCTAAGCCGTTTTGAATTTCCCAACCGTCTTCGAGACCGTCGCCATCTGTGTCATTATTGCGCCAATCGGTTCCGTAGAGAGTTTGTTCCATCCTATCTGGAAGACCGTCATTGTCGAAGTCGGAACCGCCTTCCTGAACCTCGGGGCCCGAAATGATAACGTCGGAACCGGCCGAGTCAAATCCACCGGATTCAGTGGTCGAAAGTCCCGCGTCTATGATGGTGTAAAATCCTGCTAGACAGAGTGTCGCTGCTATCGCCGCGACTGCGTATTGATTGTGGTTCAAAGCCAAATTCCTCACCCGGCCCCATAAGGGGCCGTCCCGATGACCTATGACATGAATATAACGTTTCAGCGAAATCGCATCTTTGACATCATTCAGCAATGGCCACCGATGGGCTCAAAGAAAGACTTACTGCGCCGCTGTTGAAAGTGCACTTGAGGCTTCCTCGACGACCGTGGGCCCGCTCCCAACAGGCTAGAAGAACGCCGCCTGCGAGGGCGGGGTGAAAACAGCCAGAAAATTGTAGTTCAACACCTCCGTGGGCGTCAATCGATTTGGCTGATTTCACACTTCCAAGGCCCTCTATCGAAAGATGCCTGCGAGCGATTCCAATCCAGTCTTCTGGCTTTGATACGAGGATGTGTCTGCCCGATTCAAAGAAGGTCTCACGCATCGAATCGGCAGCAGCAGTCCACCATATCGATTGCTGTTCATCTTCAAGAGGCCACTGCATATCTTGTCTGCCTTCCTCAATTGATTGTAAGTAAGGAAGACAGAATTCTTCGAAGCGCAGAATGAGGTCGCGATGAACCATCATTCTGCGCTCACCCATGATTGACCACACTCCCGAGGAATCGATTCTCAAGTCCTCCCACGATTCCTCGATGTTTTCTGGCATCGGAATTACTGAGGCGGATTCAGGCCAGCTGACAGTCGATCGAGTTGGCGACGGAATTGATTTCTCATCCAAAGATAATGTGACTATGAGACCATCCTCTGTATTTTGAGACCAGAGGAATCGATGACGTTTACCAGTCGCATTTTCCCATGCACCCGTGATGAATCCGGAGCAGATTGAGGCAGAAGCGGGATTTTCGATTAAGATACGCGCCTCCCCGCCATCTTCCAACATGCTGTAATGACCCATCCCTCGGCTTTGCCAATCCAGTTCGGCGCCGCTCCACCTCGAGATATCTCGTCCAGAGGGTGATGGAAATCCTCCTAATCCAATCATGTATTCCTCATGTTCGAGTGCGGCGTGGGCTAATCTTCGACCTAGGCTCTGACCAAGTCGCTGCTCAAGTCGATGAAACCAAGTTTCGAATGTTCGGACGCCGAAGCGAGCCGCTAATTCGTGTGGGTCATAATTGCGCACAATATCGCTGTAAGTACCATCTGAATTTGGCACCCATCTCTTTGTGATGAGTTCCTCTGGGTTATCTGTGCCCGGTTTCTTTCTGAAAAAGTCGAAGAATCCCATACGATCAACCGTTGATGAATTGGTCGATGCGGTCGAATGCTGTTGCGAGGACATCGATCGCAGGCAAGCAGACCATGCGGAAATGGCCGGAACCGAACTCTGGCGAGAAACCAGAGCCATGTACGACCAGGACGTGATGCTTGTGGAGCAGGTCGAGAACCCACTGTTTGTCTGAGGCAGCGCGCTCGTCAGTTATGCGCACAAAGAGATAGAATGCGCCACCTGGAGCCTCGCACTCGAGTCCATCGATAGTCTCAATCCGTTTCATGCAATAGTCGAGGCGCTGCTTCACACGCGCTCTATGACCTTCCAACCAACCCCTATCCTCGGTAAGTCCTGCAAGGAAACCGTGCTGAGCGGGTGTGCTTGCGCAAAGTCTGCTGCGTAGAAGCCTCTCTACCCCGTCACGAACGAGTGCGAGCCTTCCCTCAGGGTCGTGCCAGGCCATGTAGCCAATGCGCCAACCGGGGGCGAAGTAGACCTTCGAGACTCCATTGAGAGCGATGACGGGGACATCGGTTGAGCGGGAAGCTATGGATACAAGCGAGCCTGTGAAGTCGAGACCGTCGTAAATTTCGTCGGCGATAATTGTGCAATTGGGGTAATCGCGGGCGATAGTGAAAACTGCATCTACCTCGGCCGCGGTTGCGACGTTTCCGGTCGGATTATTCGGATTGATTAGCACCAAAAGCCGGACACTATCATCCATTTTTTGGCGTATATCATCCAAATCTATGCTCCAACCGTCTTTCGGATTCAGCCTGTATTCGACCGTCGTGGCCCCGTACATCTGCGGATATGCCATGTAAGGAGGGTAGTGAGGCCCGGGAGCGAGAACTTTCGTGCCTTCTTCGAGGAAAGCGGCAAAGATGATTTGCAGAGCTTCGGTTACTCCGTGGGTGACATAGACATCGTCTTCTGAGCAAGGCCACCCCTTGCCCGTCTCGGTGGATGCAATCGCTCGGCGTAGTGCAGGCAAACCGTAGGACGGACCGTAGCCATTGTCCTGTGAATCCAATGCTTGTTTGTAAGCATCAATCATATGAGTTGGAGTTGGTAATCCCTCGTAGGCAAGAGGATCACCTATGTTGAGCCGAATTATCTCATGTCCCTGCTTCTCCAACTCTACTGCTGGAACTACAACATCTCTAATCGCGTACTCAATAGCGGCAGCGCGCTGAGATACATCGACTTGCTCGACCATTTACTCACAACCCGAGTAAATCACGAGCGGCATCGAGAGCGGCAGGGATTCCATCAGGATTTGAGCCGCCACCCTGAGCCATCGTGGGACGGCCTCCACCGCCGCCATTGATGTGACCGGCGATAGCTGCAAGAATTTCATTAGCATCGTGCTTCTTTGCGACAATAGACCCCTCAGTGCTAGCCACGATGAGTTTGCCCCCTCCATCTCTGGTGCCGAGTACTGCAAGTGTTGGGTTATCAGGGTCACGTGTAAGTTGTCCAAGCATTGCCATTACTGCTTTCATATCTCCAGCAACTTCCATCACTGCGTAACGAATTCCGTCTTTTTCAACAGCTCCATCGCCTCCGCCGCTAGTCCTCAGTCTAACGATTTCAGCCTCAAGTGCCTCAATCTTCTTCTGTTGCGACTTCCATTCTTCAAAGAAGCGTGATATTGTGTTAGGAAGGTCTTCGGGCGAGACGCCTAAGACTTCACTTGACTCATTCAGTAATCGCTCTTGAGCCCTCGCGTGCTCACGCGCCGTCTCCCCTGCCACGATTTGCAGACGCTCGACCCCGTCTTGGACTTGACTCGACCTAGTGATGCGAAGCTCACCAACTTCACCCACATTGTCATGATGCGTTCCACCACAGGCTTGCACATCGTGGTCACCAATTTTGATTACACGTATTTCGCTGTGCTTGGGCGGTCCACCTTGATACAACTCGAAGCCGAAGCGTGCGTCGGCTTCGGCCCTCTGCAGCACAATTTTTTCGACGGTTGGATTTGCGGCAATGATCTGGTTGGCGTGATCTTCGATTTGGTCGAGGTCGTCGCGGGTTAGTCGTGAGTGGTGGGTGAGGTCGATTCTGGCGTAGCGTTCGCCCTTGTTCGAACCAGCTTGCCAGATGTGGGGGCCGAGTAGTGCTCTTGCGCTGCCGCCAACGAGGTGAACTGCGGTGTGATGGTCCATCAATTGGTGTCGTCGGCTCCAGTCGACTTGGCCTTGAACTTCGCCACTTGGGACTGCCGTGTCGGTAAGGTGGAAGATGACATCATTTTCGATGCGGGTATCGGCTACATTTGCTCCACCTAGGGTACCTTGGTCGCCGAGTTGCCCTCCTCCTTCTGGATAGAATAGCGTGCGATCGAGGACTACCGCGTGGGTTGGAGTGATGCTTACTTCTGCAGACAGATTGAGTGAATCGATTTGCTCTGGGCTGACTGGGCTGCAATGGAGAACTGTTGCTCGGAACTCGGTTTTGCTGGTGTCATCGTAATAATCACGCATGGTTGTTGGCTGGCCGATTGGGAAAATGTTCCCCTTTGCCTTGCCTTTTGCTGCCGCCTTAGTGCCCTCAGCATTACGTGCGGCCATATCTGCTGCGAATCCAACTCGCACAGAGAGGTTCTGCCAACCTAGTCCATGTGCTATCGAGACTACCATGTCTGGGTTGAGACCTCGCTCTTCGGCGAGTCGGAAAAGAGTCTCGTCTGGTGCTTCGCTGGCATCCTTCTCAACATCGCGCAGAGCCGTTCTGACCGCTGCCTCACCCTTGCGTAGCATCTCGTGATAACGGGCTTCTTCCAGAGAGAGAATAGTCAGGATTCCTTCTCGTGACTGAACAAATCCAGTCATATCGAGGTGAGTATCCATGTGGTGCTCGCCCAATTCAGCAAGGCTCACATCAATTCCCAAATCGCCCTTCATGCGACAAACTCGCCTCGCCATCATACGAGCCAGATAGCCAGCCTTGGCATTACTCGGGACCAGCCCATCGCCCAACATATTGCATATCGCGTGCATGTGGTCGGGGATGGCGTAAATTGAGGATAGGGGTTCAGTCACGCGTTTGAGGTCACCAACAGAAATCTCAACCCCACCATCGGCCAAACGCTCTACGAGCCGCTGATACAATGAAACAACATCTGTACCAACATCGATATTGAGAATTCCAGCAAGTTGAGACAACTCGGCGAGCAAAGCATCAGTATCGACGCCGAGTCCCAGCCCTACAACCATCTCATCGAAGCCAGCAAGCCCTTTGAGCCAATCCACCGACTCGGGATAAATCGCTTCGTAGATCGTTGGTGTTCCAGCCGCAGCCCAGCAAAATCTCTCAAGGCCGTAACCAGTATCGATGATTTGTAGAGGCATATCGCGGTATCGAAGCCCTTTGATCTCGACATCGCCGTCCTCGTGCTCCTCGAGACTCATGAAAACTAGAGTCGCAAGTTCAAGTCCGCCAACAATAACTTCCAGCGCGGGCCCGGCATTACCGCCGCCGGACCATGGATTTTCGATGTAAGTGATATCGGCTGGAGCAATACCAAAGGTGTTGACCAACATATCGTCGCAATAGCGGACGCATTGGTCAATCCAGTAAATCACCTCGCCATCATGAGGTCGATTGAAGGCGTGGTGCGCCATCATCTCAAATGTCGTTAAATGACGTCCGGAACGGCCCACTGCAGCCACATCAGTCAAACGAATACAAGGTTGGCTAATCCCCAAAGGGTTCGCCGGAGGAGGCACCGTGCCATTCGTCACATGTGGTTGGAAGTCAGCGATTGACGCTATCGTTAGATGAATGTCGTCGCGCCATCGTGCGAGCACAGGGTAAGGATCAACACGCGAATGGCCCCGTTGCTCGAAATACCCGAGGAAAGCCTCACGCATCGCGTCTTTCAGCGCCTTTCCTCGCATCGGGAAGCCATCGATAATCGGGTTCCCGATGAAGGTGTATGAATCCTCAACCGTGTCGCCAGAGGTCGTTCGCGCAGGGTCTCTTGACCAAAAGCGAAGGCCAGTGACCTTGCAAATACGAACCTCGTGTCCGGACTCCTCCCAGAACGGGATGTTGGTCTCTCCGAACGTCATCGATTGACCCTCTACAGCCGCCCCATCGGCTGGTCCGTCTTGAAAGCGATTGTCTGTGACGCTGCGGCGCGTTGAAATCGAGGGCACGACCCGAATCAGCCATGAGTGCTGAGTGGCGGAAGCATCTGAGCCCCGATGGACCGGGACGGATGCGCATCGCGAAGCACGGTTCGATGCTGACTGATGCGCTCCTGATAGCCGATGCCGAGCACATGGCCGGGCATACCGACGACCGTTCGCCTGAGCAGTTGTGCAATACTGCTGGAATACCCGGGATAGTCGGAGAAGCCTGGGCTATGGCTGACTGGCATTTTGGTTATGGATTCCCTATTGGTGGTGTGGTTGCCACCGATGTTAATGCTGGTGAGCTCGGTGGAGCGATATCGCCAGGTGGCGTTGGTTTCGATATCAATTGTGGAGTTCGACTTTGTGCGCTTGATGTCGAGGTCGGCGATATCGATGCGAAAGTTTTGGCCGGTACGTTGGCGCGGGAGATTCCGGCCGGCGCTTCGAGTAAAGGTGGAGTCATATTGGATCAGACAAGCATGGCCGCCGTACTATCTGAGGGTGCTTCGGCGGCTGTTGAAATGGGATGGGGTGAGGAACAAGACCTCGCCGCCATCGAATCGAATGGCGTGCTCGATAGCGAGGAGCGTGATATCGGTGAGCGTGCTCAAAAACGTGGCATGAAGGCTCTGGGCACTCTTGGTAGTGGCAATCACTTCCTCGAATTGCAAGTTGTCGATAGAGTCGAGGATGGGAGCGCTGCAGCCGCTTATGGCCTACGAGAAGGACAAGTTACCGCTATGATTCACACAGGATCGCGTGGCCTAGGTCACCAAGTCTGCAGCGAACACGTTGCTGCAATCGAAAGCAAGTATGAGCGATCCGGAGATCATTGGGTCGCACCAGAGTGGGATTACCGACTGCGTGACCGCCAACTCGCAGCTGCGCCGATATTCAGCCGTGAAGGTGGAGCCTATCTCGATGCAATGCGAGCGGCTGGCAATTACGCGTTCGCTAACCGTTCGGCACTCACTCAGAGACTGAGGAATGTTCTGCGAAGCCATCTTGGCCGAGATGGAGGCCTCGAAGTAGTCTACGATGTGAGTCATAATATCGCCAAAGTCGAGGACCACATCGTCCACGGGAAATCCTGCAAATGCTGCGTTCACCGCAAAGGTGCAACGAGAGCTCTCGGCGGAGATCATCCCGAACTCGCTAGCAGATTCTCCGCCGTCGGCCAACCAGTACTCGTGCCCGGTGACATGGGGACAGCCTCATGGGTCCTCGCTGGACCAAAATCGGGCGGCAACGACGCATTCTCCTCATCATGCCACGGCGCCGGTCGTCGCCTCTCGCGCACGGCCGCCCGCAAGCTAATCGATTCAGACACACTTCGAGCGCAACTCGAAGCCTCAGGTGTCCATGTGCGCGCAAAGACACCTAATGTTCTCGCTGAAGAAGCTCCCGATGCCTACAAAGATGTTGACGAAGTCATTGCCCTGACTGCTTCAGCGAATCTCGCAAGGCCAGTTGCCCGCCTACGGCCATTCGCTGTAATCAAGGGATGAATCGCCTAGATTAGGCTCATGTCGAGTCTCACTTCTCGCGATACTCGATTTCGATTACATCGCCATTATGCATGACATAATTCTGGTATTCATAGTTCTGAACCCCATTGACGAACATCACAACTTCGTTCACATCGTTCGCCTCTTTGTTCAGAAGGTGAGTCTCATCGAAATCCTCTCCCCAAATTTCGAAGAACGCCCCGACTGGAGCATCCATCGCACCAGGAGTCTCGATGTGCAAGCGCCCTGTGTCATCATGTGTATGGATTCCTCGCATACCATTGGGACAAATTTCATCCTGAATTCCAGTATTACCTGGCACTGCGATTTGGTTTCCACTGATAGTCACAGAGAGTGAAGCGTGAATGTGTGCAATTGCTCCATCATGGTCGTCAAGACAAACATCGATAATTTCCCAGTCGGCCAGCCCATCGGTGGTTGAACCGGAGTCAAGAATCACGTATCCCGCGAACCCGACTGTGAACAAGAGGCCCGCCGCCAGCAACACCTGCACTCCGTCCATCGTGCTGGCGCACCGGTCAAGCGATAATGAATGATATCCCGCACACATCATGGTTGAGGCCGGAACCCATCCCGATTGGTGGGAACAGGCGAAGTCTGAACTTTGCAACTCTGACTCAATACTTGCCAAGGTCATCGCGGACCGAGAAGAACCGATCCTCACTTCACGCGGAGACCTCTTCGCCACACTTGTCAAATCGATTGTTGGTCAGCAGATTTCGACTAAGGCGGCCGCCACCGTATGGGGGCGGCTGTGCGAACTCGTAGGCCCAGTGACCGACGAGTCTATTCTCCTGCGTACGCATGATGAATTACGCTCCGTTGGCCTCTCCAATCGCAAGGCCGAATATGTCGTTGGAATCGCCCATGCCTGGAAAGACGGATTGTATGCGCTTGATTGGGAGTCGATGAGCGATGGGGAGATTATCGAGAAACTCATCGCGCTTCGCGGGGTTGGACGTTGGACTGCTGAGATGATTTTGATTTTCTCACTTCTGCGCCCTGACATATTTCCCATCGATGACCTCGGTGTCGTCAGAGGTATGGAGCGAGTTTACAATTCGAGGGACACTTTGAGTAAGCCCCAACTAAACGCGATTGCAGAGAATTGGAGGCCTTACCGAACCCTAGGGTCATGGTATATGTGGAGAGCGATTGACCCCGAACCCATCGAATACTGAAGAACGATTGAGTCTGCTAAATGGAATACTGCTCACATGCAGTAGCCGCGTTTTGGCTGGTTGGGTATCTGCGGAGTAGCGCCAGATTGGACTCCATCCGCCTCTTCCATAATTATTGTCAGAAGGGTATGAACAAGCGTTCTGAGATCTTCGACCTCGTCTTTCAATTCCTCTACAGTAACCTGATTGCTCTGCTCTGTCATATCCCCATCCCCATGCGAGAGAATTGACTTCCCTCAACGATAGGTTCCACTTTCTGGGGTCTATAAACTCGATAGGTCAGCCTTTCGGCCGGAGTAGGTTTCGACGACTCGGGTAAGAGTGCCGGAAGAGAGACAATACAGAATCTGAGATTCACTCTTCATCTGAGTCGTCGTCCGCCTCATCGGCGTCCTCATCCTCAGCTTCTTCGTCCGCAGACTCCTCATCCGATTCCTCATCCTCGTACTCCCAATCCTCTTCGTAATACGAATCTTCGTCATCTTCGTAGTAATACTCCTCATCTTCGGAACGTGAACGGTTGACGAAGAATCCAACCATTGCCACCGCAACAAGGAAGACTCCACCAATAATGACCCATGTCATCATATCGTCATCTCCACCATCATCGGTAATCACCTGCTGGACTAATATGCCAGGAATCGCGTGTGCTGGGTTGTTGAAATCATCGTCGACAATGATGTAGAGAATCGGCTGACCGGGGTCTCCTGCAATCCACTCAAATCGAGCATAGACGGATGAGGTCTCAGCCGGAAGGTCGAGGTCAATCGTATTACTCTCAGACCGCCACTTGCTATCGCCAGTCAATTCATAGAGGTTGATCTCAATAGTTCCATCGCGCTTTCCACTATTGCTCCAGAAGGTTTCGATTACAACGGTTGTGTCGGGGAATGGATCCTTTGGAGTGACCACGACATTGTCCAGTGATGGGACGAATTGCATGATTCTCAGGGCGACTGTGCGAGGAGTTTCATCGCTACCCAACCCTTGGATTTCATTTCCAGCTCGGTCGGTCGATGTGACCCAGAATAGAATCCGGTCACCATTCGTGACATCGAATCCTTCGAGGGCGGGAGTGAAGTCCAACTTGCCTTGGAAGATATCACGGCCATCGTCATCGATAATCAGTGGGAGTCCGCCAGTGTCCTCTGTTCCTGCGACTGGTAGATTATTTCGTAAGAATACCCACGCGACTTCGAGGTCATCGTCTGACATACCAATTTCATCGACTATTGTGACAGTTACCAAGACCTCTTCTAGAAGGTCAGATTCCAAGGTCGTTAGAGATGAATCAGGATAATTTGTCTGATCGAAGAGAACAGTTGGTGAGATGCTGTCGACGGTTACCTGCGCATCCTCATTAATTGCAGAGACTCCCAAACCTGGTAGATTGAGAACCGAAGTCGCCAACCCCATCGTTGGATTGAGAGGAACTCGCATCGGCAGCGTCATTGAAGCCGCCCAAGTTCCGTCTTCATTCACTTCGGCGATGGAGTCGATTTCTTGAGTACCATAAACAATCTTCATCTCAACCTCAAGATCGTCAGGAATCACAGTCATTGCGATACCAGACCCTGAATAGTAGATTTCGCCGCTCAATTCGAATTCATCCCCTTGCCTGAGATAAAGGTGCAAATCTTGCGGTTCGACAACAGGTGGCGTGATGTCGACCATTCCGGATGGAACAGCCACTAGACTGTTGTCCAATTCCCAAGTCAACTCGCCGATATTGTTCTGGTAGGCAACCTCGGTGATATCATCCATGATACTCACACTTGGTTTGCAACCATATTGGTCTTCTTCCCACGGGAATTGCCAAGAGAGTTGGAACATCATCGCTAATTCAACCACTGCCGAGGTGATTTGCTGCGTCTGAACTGTGAGTGGTGATACCATCGAATCGTCAGCTGTCCAGATTTCTCCATTGGATGGATTGTAGGTGAACTTACCGAGGTTGTCTATTCGGTCTCCACAAAGCATTACGCTGACATTGTCCAATGTGTGCAAGCCGTTCGCTTCGTTAATCTGCATCCTGAACGTGTGAGGGACTCCAGCTAACAGATATCCAGTTTCACGGTCAAGCGCGAATCCACCGTTTACTAGAGATGTAGGCTCATCGGTAGCGATGGTGATGGTGGCCCATGCATCATCAGCACCTGGGCCGCCTCCAGTCCCGCCGTCTTGGTAGGTCAAACCGGCCCAATCAGTCCCGTCGAGATAAACATGGACTGGACTGTTGAACGATTGGCCAGAGACATCGATACCAGCGAAATTGACCTGCTGTTCCCCAGTCATCCCTGAACTAAGTGATTGGGTCTGCGAGAGGTATTCATCCACATCGGCGATTCCGTCTCCATTCAGGTCATCGACATCGGCGCGCCAGTAGTACAGAGTCAGAGTCTCACCACGAGCCTCGGCCTCTTGGATAGTCACGAACATACTCAATGGCACGGTAGGGTCCCAGACCTTGCCGTGAGCAGGAGTTAGGCCGGTCGCAGTGTTGACCTCGATTTGCCCCGCGATTGGTGGATTTGAGTCCTGACGTATCGTAACTACAGTAGCGACTCCCGATACATCAATGGCTCCTATGGCGCCCTCCAAAGGTCCTACTCGGAATAGTTCAGGAGAGGCCGTTACATCGCCAGTGCTTGAAGGTGTGTTGACAATTCCACTAAACTCACCGCCATCAGATGAATCCATCATAATCAGACTGCCTGAGAGGTTCAATCTGACTTGGAAGTCATCTCCAATTGGGCGGTTATCGGTGGAATCTTGGAATCTTACATTACCTGTGATGTTGAGGATACTTCCTTCGATGATTGGGTATGGATAGAATGTCGAGTATTGATTCGAGATTAGTCTACCGAATTGATCTCGGACCTCGAAAGTGTCGACCTGAAGATCGTTCTCGACAGCCTTCCTTCCAGACTGGCCACTGTGAGCTACAGCAGGCCAGACAGTTTCTCCATCGCCGTCCAAGGCCTTTGCCACCCAGCGAATGGATTCAACGTCATCCCAATTCCATGAGATGTCGAAGGTCCAAGCGACAGTGATGTCGGTGTAGCCATCATTGTGAATAGATTCAGTGACTGTTGTTGCGGAAGTGTTCAACTCGAGAACACTATCCCCCCTCAACTGTGTCAATGTCACTGAATCTGCACCGGCACCCCAGAGTCCATCGGCGCCATTGGAGGCGACGAATTCGATTACTTGCCCATCGGAGGCCTGACCCCGAAGGATAATTTCGGAGAGTTGTGTATTATCGTGCAAATGATGATGCTTGGTGGTAATCGAATACGGAGTTCCACGGGGGTAGAAGGTATTCGGAACTTGGAAATCTCTGTTTGTGATGATGTAATCGAACTTCAGGTCTCCATCGACTGTGAGAACTCCTGCTTCCGCAGAAATCGATACTGGAATATTGACCAGTTCAGGCGGTGGATCATCAGTGGTTTGAGCATCGTGATAAGCAGCCACAGATGGACCTAGACCAGATACGTTCTCAAACAATAAGTAACCAATTCCGAGCCTTGATAGGCTGACAGTCTGCGCACTATTCGAATCAACCTCGATGGTGATATCGCGCCACTCTCTACCAGTGTCGTAGTCCGTGTGGCTCGTGCCTTGAGCAGCAATTGCACCAAGTTGAGCGACGTTCAAAGTATTGTAAAATACGTAATTTTCAGAGCCGCTGGATTGGCTTGCACCTTCAACAGAGACGCTTACTGCGGCCGCAAAGCCATCGGCTGATTGAGACGCAACAGCGATGATTCCACCGTACAATGATGCAGAAGTTGGAATCCTCACTGTGACCGAAGCGGGATTGGTTCCATCTAAATCAAGAGTGGAACTCATTACCTCAGAATCTCCACTGATTAGAGACTGCCACCCATAATGACCGTAATCATCACCCATTGGGAAAGACCATTCTGTTGAACCGTCATCGAGTACATCCAATGACGGATTCTTTGCAGGTTCAGCGAATTCTGCGGTCAAAACCATTCTGTCAATCCAGCCATTGGTAGGTAGAGCGATGGAAAGTGAGAATCCAGTGACTGGATAGGTAAAACCAACACCTCCTGCTCCACTGGTTCCGATTTGATTGCCATTCTCATCGTAGGCTGTGATTGGAATTCCACTCGAGGTATTACCTGATACATCGAGGCTCTGGATTGGGCGAGAAGAATGGATGTAATCCGATGTAATTGTGCCTGCGATTGTCGTTGCGTTGAGCAATCCATCGACAATCTCCACACTTGGACTCATATCCCAGCCGTTAGTATCGAAAGAATCGGCACTGAGGAATCTCTTACCGCCTAGCGAGATCTTCTTGATTCGAGGCGAGACTTCTGGATTCAGGCTGTCAAGATTGACCTCGACCTTCACGCTATCATGCAGTGCAGAATCGACTCCAGCTAGTGACATCGGGAATGCTACGTCCTCCAATCCATTCACAACCGCTCCGGTTGAGGTGTCAATCAGAGTACCTGTGAGCGAGGTGTTGGTTGGAACCAGTGCATCGATATCTAACCATCCAAGATTGAATTCATCAACTGAAGTCAGATCAATTGGTGGACTGGTCCATGAACCTCCAACGGAATAATTCGGGATTAGTATTCCGAAATCATCGATGTATCCACCTTCGTATTGGACCGAGGAATCGGTCCAAATTTGGAATCGGAATTTTACAGTATCTCCCGCGTATTGGGAGAGGGGAGCCTGTCGGTTCTCAAAGTTGGTCTGAGAGCAATCTCCACTCATCCAAGCATCGTTACCGAACATCGCATTGCCAGAATAACCGACAGAGCCGTCATACCAACCTGTGATTCCAGGGTCGAAGTATTGCCATGCCTGATTATTCACCTTGATTTGTAGGCCAATAGCGTCCCAATAATTTTCAGTACAGACCCACTTCTCAAAAGTTAGAGTGGCTGAGCTGTTTGCGGGAATTTCATAGGAGGGACTGGTAAGAAGTGCATTGGCATTGTTACCGTAATTGCCGTTCATATTTACTCCGTAAACGTAAGGGAATGATGGCTCCATCGTGGAGGGCCCAGCTTGACTTCCCAATTGTCCAAGGGTCCACTTGTTGGTATTGCTGCCTGAAGTTGGGTTGCGGGACCAGCCATTAGCATCGCTCACTGTTGGTGAATTGGCACCCGAATCCTCGAACCCGAGTGATTCGTAAATATCACCAGTGGCAAAAATGTAGTGCGCCCAATCGTTAACTGAGCCAGTTCCACTCGGTGGAGTAGCGATATAATCCGACATCGTTGTGCTGGTGAAGAAATCATCCTCAATAATCACTGTGTCATCGTCGGTGTAAACTCGAAGCTCCTTAACCGTCAAACCTTCCCGAGAATCACCACAGCAAGAGCCACCGTAATGGGTGAAAGTATCAGTATCGACAATGATTCTCATCTCTACATTGCTTTGATTCTGGAAAGAACTGGGTATTGAGAGATTTATCGTTCTGTAATCGAAGTTCTCGTCGAAATAGGTATCTCCCTCAGATGTGGTGTAACCATATCCTGGAATCGCACCGGTTCGATCCTCACAAATCGATGTCGTTGCCGTTGTGCCGGTTGATGATATATCCGTCCAAGTGTTGTTATTCAGAGAGAGTTCGACACAAGCATTGTCGTTCAAACTTCCTTGAAGATCCCATTCCATGTCGATTTCTATCCACGAATCACCGTCTGTTCCAGACAAATCAACAGACCTCTGTAGCCCCCCATACGCCGAGGCTGCGTAATTGCAAGTGCCTGTAGTGACCATGCAACCGTGATGCCAAACACCGTAGGCGATACCATCGTTGTTGTACTCGATATTGTCGAGGAACCAGCCGGGTCTTTCATCCGTAGCGTCAGGTGAAGTCCAGATGCGGAATCTGAATTGAACCTCATCAGCATTGTGAATCTCGGGGATTGAAGAAAGAGATACGTTGCTGGTGACCCAACCACTAGATGTTGGTGATGCGAACACAGGGAGTGCCCCAGACGACGGGGCTCCGTTTACATCTGGACCATCATCAGATAGAGTACTCGGATAACCTCCATTGGGAGCAATCCAAGACCAAGAGGTCCACGTGCCATTCTTGATTCTGTATTCAACCCAAACTCCGTCTCCTTCACCATTCGCGGTGCTGTCAACATGATACCAATGGTCGAAGGTCATCCAGTATCCGCTCATTTCAGCCGAAGTTGGCACGAGGAATTTCGGTGCAATCAACCAGGAGTCAGTTCCGGCTGGAACCGCTTCACCAGGAAGGGTTCCTGCAGTAACGGCGCCTTCGGTAGCGGTTGAAGGAATTGTACCATAACTAGTGACACGATTGGCACCCTGTAACGTCCCGTTCATATTCGAAAGAATTGCAGGGCCCCAAATAGCGCGGTTGTGACAGAGGTAAATTGTATCATCGATCTCACTTGAAGCCAATGAACGATCATCATCCCAGTCGATTCCCGAATCGACCTGGAATCCTCCGAATTCACAATTGCTACCGAATGATTCAACCGACGTCGAAGTGAGGACTGAGTAGGTAGTATTGGTTCCGTTCGATGACGTGTGGACATCACAGTAGTACAGAGTCTCTAGAATTTCATTCTCATTCAGAGCACTGTTGTAATTGTTATCGAATCCGTAGTCAAATTCGATTCCGCTGCTATTGTTGCAGCCACTCGAATTAGAGGCAGCATTAGAATTGTAAACTATGGTGTAACCAGGGCCGCTTTTGTACATATTACTCAGAGTTGCTGTGATATCGCCCGCTGCGAAATCACTGATGTTGGAGCGTGTTCCATCATCCATCATCATAACCACTTCAAGCTCCTCATCGTAGACCACATTGTCAAAACCGCCAGACAATAGGTCTGCTCCTTCGAGCACTAAAGTCGAATCCAATGCACTGGAGACGTCGCTATTGGTCACGTGGACCCAACCATCGAGGATAGTGCCGTTACCGGGTACCCTGTATCCCACTACTGTGACCTCATCCCCACCGGGGTTAATCATGTTCGTAGTGTTCCATGATGCCATGCCTGCACTGGCAAAAGGTGCTAGAATCATGAGCATTACAAGAGCGGTTGCGAGTCTACGGCGGCTGGCGGGCATACACCCGACGTTAATTGATTACATTATAGAACTCACGGTTGCTGTTCTACGAACAGGGAAGAATGTGAGGTACAAGTGCGTTAGATTTTTTGTCACATAATCAATGAAAAACTAACATTTTGGTGGAGCCACTGGGGAGAATTGAACTCCCGACCTTCCCATTACCAATGGGATGCTATACCCCTAAGCCACAGTGGCAGCGAGCGGGCCACTTGTGAGACCGATTTAACGACTACGGAGTGAGTGGAGAGAGAGAGACGTCACTGACCGGTTCTAGATGAAGGTGCGTCAGACTCAAGTTAGGGTCGCGGTTCGCCCGACCACGAGCCGAGGTCGCATAGCCTGGTATTGCGCATGACTGGAAATCATGTGGGTTTTACCCTCGGGAGTTCAAATCTCCCTCTCGGCGCCAAAATCAATTGCATTCCCCCCTCTCCCTTCACTTTCCATCTCTTTCGCCACCAAGGACTCTCATCTCCAAGTGGATTTCTTATGCCTGATGGAACACCGAAGCCAATGTGGAAGGCGAAGTAGAGCGAGTGGCTTCCGATGAGCGCGCAGTCCTCGCGAGCGTGAGGCTTAGCGACATCGAGCTCCCCTTCAGTCTAGGCGAAAGGAATTCGCGGCTGCAATCACTCGATTCGTTATTGGAAGAATATGTCTTCCATTCTAAGATGATTCTCGAACGATGGGGATTCAGTGAAGTACTCATCCTCGGTATCGGAACCCTCGCCTTGATACTGGGTGCTTGGGACCTTGGGATAGGGGAAATCGCCTCCGGTGGTGATTACAATCGAAATTGGTTTGAAGGATTTCTGCACGTCTCAGATTTCTCTCTTATGCTCTCCTTGTTATCCTTGATTGGTTGGATTGGTCTGCTCGCATCACTCTGGGCGAGATTTCCACTGATGCGTGAGAATCTGATCTGGATGACTATCGCAACACTCGCAATCCAATTCGGTTACCTCTTCTCTCACTCCACAGCGACCAATTTTCCATTCGATTCAGGTGTAAGCGATTGGGGTGGAGTCGCAATTGGTAATCTAGTCTTGGTGTTCCTCTCGATGTTAGTTGTTCATAGAGCCGTCATAGAAACTCGAGATATTCACGTTCAGGAGCGTCACGCCCACCCCGACCCACGTGTAGTCCAGAAGGCTTGGCGGGATCACAGTCTCAGAGCGTGGAGTCTCAGTCTGGGGTCTTGGATGATCTTCCTGAACCTCTCGGCATGGGCGGGCGCACACACAATCGCCCCACGCCCGCCAATCGAATCCAACATGACCGGATTCGCAGCCCTATACGTGTTCTTTGGAATTCTTTCAATCGTATTTTGGACACACGTTCTCTGGTATCCGCAATTCATGCTGGGCGCGGCTGGTGACCGGATTCAGTCCGTCCGCGCCCGCGAAGTCTCTGGCGAAGCAATACCTGCAACGCTCGAGCGCAGGCAAGGTGCCTGCCCTATCTGCAGCAATGATACAGCAGCTATCAAGCACCGAGACGGTTCAATCGAAGTACCATGTTCAGAATGTGATGGTGGCGGGGAACCCGGAACCGCATGCTCGGGATGTAATGCAACTATACCGGCAAGAATTTCATGCAGTGGTTGCGGTTCCAGCACGACTGTGATTAGCCATTTCTCAAGATCGGAGGCATGGTGAGGAGGGCCCTTTAGGGCCCCTTCTTCGAGGTGCGTGACCGATGTACGATGAGCCAGACGGAGACGAAATTCCTCCGCCTTTTGCAAGCGGAGACGGCTCTGTAAAACCGGAACCTGAATCGAAGTCACAAGACGCCTTCATTTGGATGATCGGAGTTGTCTCCGGATTGTTCGCATTGCTTTCTTTTCTCGTACTTCTACTCTGGTTCTGGGCTGGTGCAAGCGACTTCGTCATCGGAGGGCCACCTCCAACACTGACTGGTTGGGAGGAATCATACCGCGACCTAACTGGTTTTGACGAGGTGAGTGGACTGGATGGAAGCGGTGTGCTCGTGTGCGTAGTCGACTCGGGAATCGAGATGGATCACCCCGACCTC
>JAQXEV010000037.1 GCA_029250665.1 Candidatus Thalassarchaeaceae archaeon
TCGTCGATGGTAGCACCTTCGCTGCGCGAGCGAACCAATCCCATCGAATCGAGCAGCCAAGCGAGTAGGACATCCGGGTCTCGAGAACCCGTTGGCATTGGCTGCTCGACCATTCGGATGCGGAACATGCAACCACTTGCGGAAATTCAATGTGTAATAGGATTCTGTTGCCAACCTAGCTCAGACGACTCAATCAGAGATGATTTGATGATTACGAGGAATCATCATCATACCAATTCTTATCGCCCTTATCAGAATCAATTTCTTGATTAATTTCAATCCTAGTTTCTGTTTTTTCATTGCCCTTTTGTGTAAACGCCATAACAATTCCAATCAACAGGAAAATCAAACCACAGCATAGGAAAGTAGGCCCTCCACAGATTCCTGCTAATCCTGCGAAAAATGACCCTATTATTTCATCAATGACTTCCCATCCAACTAAAACAACATCATGACTGGTTGTAATTGTATACTCAACACCATCTTCAAGACCTTTAATGGTACCAAGATGTAACCATCCCTCTGGGTCATCACCATACCCTGAAGGTAATTTTCCATCCTCAACACACCAATCTTGTTCCCAAGATGCCATGCCTCCTTCTATTTCGAGTGTAAAATCATCACATCTAATATCATCAGTTACGAATACCAAAAGATCAGTTCCGACCCCTTCCTCAACGTGTACGAAACTACTCGTACCGCGCTCACCTTCCCAGAAAATATCGTCAGTAGGCCTCCAATCTTCGGCCCCGCCAAATGCACCAGCTCCCAATACAGTAACCAAAATTCCACCAATAATCATGACAGCGCCAATGCCAACAGTGACTTTCGTACCTGTGTTCATGGTAGTGCCCGTATGGGCCTATTGCATAAATTTAGGCCATTTCCGCACGAAGGTCTAACCAACTATACTCTAATCGGGAAGTTCTCAGGCCGAGAAGGTGGTCTGCCAAACGCAATTCTCCATCAGTGACAATCCCTCTTGTTCTGAGAACCCCAACCGCCGAGTGAACCGCCGAGCGTGAACGCCCGAGATCGCGCGCTAGTGCCGCCTGTGAGCGAGGTGTATCGGAGAGTGTCAGGCGAGCGACGACTGCGCGCTGTAACACGGACAATCCAACAGGAAGCATCGAGGCAGCGCGTGCATCATCCGTCACACCGGTCCCGATGAGTATCTCAACTTGAGCTGGTGCACCAGCATAGTAGCAAGTTCGTCCATTGACCGACATCGTCGTCACCGATTTCTCGGTTACCAAGACGTCGAGGTGATGTCGCAAAGTCCCATTAGCCGCCTCTAAGCGTCGTTGTAATTCACGAAAATGAATCCCGGGCGAGCGGTCGAGAGTCGTCATTATCCGCGCTCGAACCGGATTCTCCCAATTCTTCTTCGGAGCCGACAAAGTGCCTTGCGCAGCCGGCGGAAGCATCCCGGGAAGCATTGCCCCAAGGCCAAGAGCGCCCCCAGTTAGAGCGATGAGGCCATCGAGGAACCAAGAACGCTTACTGCGCCACTGTTCGAGCAATGCCATGAGCGCTTTTCGACTCGTTCACCCTTTCAATCATGCGGCTCTATGAATCGTTTACGCATCGAGTTTGGAGTGGTACCAGTAATGTTCCGAAAGCCCAATTCATTCCGATTCAACTAGTTCTTTCTGCACCTTCATGTAAGCTACGAGAGGTCCGAGGAGTCGTCCGCAAGTGCGCCCGTGCGTGGTCAGTCGATAGGTCACCCGAATTGGTGGCCCTTCCTCCACAACGCGAGACACCAAACCATGCTGCTGGCAGGTCGTCAGTTTGTCCGACAGGGTCCTCGAAGAGATACCTCTCAACAAGGTTCGAAGTTCGTTGAATCTACGGTCTCCGGCGATGTAGAGCGCGGCGAGAATTTCAATGGTCCAGCGCGATGAGAACATTTGGAAGGAGTCGACAGCCGCATCTACTTCCCAACCGATATCAACATCATCGTCATAGTAGGAAGCGAAGATCTTGCGGATGTCGCGGCCGTTGTCCTGGACTTCGAGAATCGATTTCTGGATTGACGCGAAGTCATTCTCATTGAGTATCATCGGAGGACGGCCCATGTGCAACAGGTTACGCAGATTGTATCTGGTGTATAAAATGCACCTCAGTGTATTCCGTTAAACTTCTGGATTCAAATAGGGCGGGTCATTCGCTAAGTGTGAAAATTGCACTGAGTTGCAAAAAAACACTGAGGGATAAAGATGGACGAATGGTTGGAAAACTGGGTCGACGAACTGATGCAGAACTGGACTGAAGAGGCGATTGTGTGAGTTGGAATAAGTTTCTCTCTCTGATTGTTCATGGTATGGTGGCGGTCCGCGCGCCGGTGTGGTCACGCTTTCCTCGTGCTTGGAAACACTAAGATTACTGTCCGCAATTACGCATTCGTGTAGGTAGGTCTTCGCCCTTCGATGAGGGCGCTGAGTCCTTCGAGGGCATCGTCCGTACCGAAGATATCGTGCAGCCTCTCGAGTTCGAGAGCGAGTCCTGCATTCAGATCCTCGCCTGTTGCTACAGCATCATCGAGGAGTGCGCTCGCCATCGCCAAGGCGATGGGCGCAGTTCTGCTGAGTGATTTGAGTTGGCGACCGACCATCTTGTCCGCGGCGTCGAAGCCGTCTGGACATTCGCCGCTTGCCAGCGCAGCCATGTTCGCATCGCTGTAGAAGGCGAGCGCGAAGTTAGCGGCTGGATGCGAAGGGTCGACCGGTGCTGCTGGATACTTGTTTGCCGGCTTACCTGTACTGGCGAGTTCGGCCACTGTGGATTCTACCTCTGCTGGGCCGACTAGATGGGTCAGCAAGCCGAGTGCGGCGGCGCTTCCTGCGTCGAGGAAATTGCCCGCAAGCACAGCGAATCTCGCCGCCTCAATTCCACAGATCCGAGGCGTGCGCTGAGTTCCCCCTAGCCCTGGATAAATTCCGATACTAGTTTCGGGGAAGCGGAATTGCGAGCGGCGGGTACCAACGCGGTAATCACAGGCTAGAGCAAGTTCGAGTCCACCGCCTAGAGCCAGCCCTGTGGTCAGAGCGATTGTGGTTTTATCCGAATCCTCAAGCTTGCCGAGAACCTCATGTCCGAAGGCGGTGAAATCGTAGATGTCTTGGATTGTATCTGCGCGAATCTTGTCGACGAAGAATTTCACATCGGCTCCGGCCACGAATGCCTTGCCTGCGCCATCGAGTACTATCGTCGAGATATCTCCGCGCGCGTTTAGGGAATCTAACGCTGCACCGAGCTGCTCAACCACGGTCTCGTTCAGCGCGTTCATCGCTTCGGGGCGATTTATTCGCACGGTCGCGATGTCGTCATCGACGACCGTGTCAACATAACTGAATTCGAGTGGCTGGCTCAATCCCTTGAACCATTCCGGCAATTCAAAGCCCGCACAATCAGCGTACGAAGAAGCCATTTTCACCGCCTCTTCGATTCCCATTCTATTGGCTATTTCAAACGGTCCGTGCACCCAGCGCAGGCCCACCTTAGCTCCGCGATCGACATCTTCCATCGAGCAGATTTCCTCTGCGACAATTTGTGAGGCGACTGCGAAAGTCTGTCCGAGGAGGCGCTCGCGAATCACCGCAGCAGCCTCTTCTTTGCAATCGTCGTCCTCACCAATTTCCCACATCTCTCCTGCCTCGACCATCGAGCGCAGGTTTGCTGCTCCCGTGTAGCGGGGGCAGTCCAATTGCTCAGCCAGATAATCGGTTGCGTGCAAGGCGATGGGGGGTCCTGTGAGATTCATCAGAGCGAAAGGACCCATGCCGATGCGGAAGGCCTTCATGGCCACCGCATCGATGGCTGCTGCGCTGGCAATTCCCTCTTGTAGCAGCAAACAAGCCTCATTCAACCAAGGCACGAAGAAGCGATTCACCACAAAGCCAGGCCGGTCTTTGCAGATGATGACGACCTTACCCATCGTCTTGCAATACTGCTCAACAGCATCCAGTGATTCCTTCGAAGTTGTCTCGGCCGGAATAATCTCGATCAGCCGATTCTTGGCTGGGTGATAGAAGAAATGCAATCCAACGAAGCGATCTGGTCTACCGGTCGCTTCAGCAAGAGCATTGACGCTCAATGAGGAGGTGTTCGAAGCGAGGATGGTGTGTTCGTCGCAAACCTTGTCGAGGGTTGCGAACACAGCCGTCTTGATATCAAAATCCTCGAACACTGCTTCGATAACCAAATCGGTGTCCGCGGCGACGTTTTCAGTCCCAACAACCCCAGTAATTCTCCCTTTGATATCAGCAACTTCGGTCTCTCGGAAGATCCGCCTTTCAATCGCCTCATCCAGAAAATCAGAGATAATCGTCTGACCGCGTGCAACCCAATGTTCCTCGCGGTCAACCATCTGAACCTGGAATCGCTCCTGCGCCGATTTCTGAGCGATTCCTGAACCCATATTCCCCGCCCCAATAATCGCTACACTTTCGACTGGGCGCATGGCCCAGCGACCTGCGACCCCCCAATGAATGCACCGATTACGGTCCTCTGGACCGGTAAGACAGCCAAGTAATTCCTTCCAATCGTCAATGGTAATCCGCCGAATGGACTATCAGCGCTCGCTTAGGTAGCAGAGGTGTGCTTCGCTCGCGCCGTGCAGTTGCCATCTTTGTCTTAATGATGCTAATCTCATCCAGCCAAGTTGCAATTGCCAATAGCACTGGCAAAACCGGACAATCAACTGCCGGTTGTACTTGCCATTCAGCTAGTGCTTCACTTTCTCCTTCACTTAGTGGTCTACCCTGGGGAGCAGGTGGATATACGCCTGGAACAACTTACTCCCTAACTTGGGATGGTGGCCCCCACATTTCGGGTGAAGGCGGATTCAATCTCGATGCTAGCGCCGGAACGTGGTCAAATTTAGGGTCGCAAGTTCAATCGGCTAATGGTGAGTTGACTCACTATAGCGACTCACTGCGTTCATGGTCGGCAGATTGGACTGCACCGGCAGCCGGAACTGGAGATGTTGACTTCGATCTCGCAGTGTTGTATGCCAACGGCAACGGAGCGAACTCGGGTGACTCTTGGGGCACGGGCACTTGGACACTGGGAGAGGATTCCTCAGGCAGCAATACTCCTCCGGAGGCTCATAACGTGACTTTGGTTCCAACCGATCCAACCAAGGGAACAGGCCTAGCAGTCGATTACACATACTACGATTATGATGGGAATTCCGAGCAGGGCACACAGATACGTTGGACTCTCGATGGCCTGTCAGTCGGTGCCCTGAACGACCAAAATAGCGTCGGACAGAGTTGGCTGACAAAGGGTCAGGAATGGACTTGCACGGTGACTGTGAAAGACGGGATCGATGCCGGTGAGCCTGTTACAGTTGGGCCCGTGACGATTGGCAACTCTCTACCTATCGCAAGGAGTCTAGAATTGACTCCTGAGAATCCACTAGATACTGATGAGTTACGGCTCGACTACGATTACTTTGACCTCGATGGCGAGCCGCAGCAAGATACTCAGATCCGTTGGTATCTCGATGGAGCGAGGATTTCAGAGTTGGATGATTCCGACCGAGTCTCTCCTCTGATGATTCGCAGCGGTGATCAATGGGAAGCTTCGGTCCTACCTCACGATGGAGATGAATTTGGTGAGATTGTCTATACCGGCGTCGTCGTTATCGGCTCATCGAATAATCCTCCAAGTGCTACCGCTTACGTCTCACCGGTTGGTAATGCTCAAACTGATGATGCACTGCAGGTGCACGTCGGTTGGACTGATCCTGATGGCGATTCAGTGCAAGCCACTGAGATTCGTTGGTTGCGTGATGGAACACAGGTATCTGCCTACAATGACTTGACCGTAGTGATGCCCGAATCGACCGCTAAAGGAGAAATTTGGGTCGCGCGCGCTAGGGTTAACGATGGCTTTCTCTGGTCGGAGTGGGTCGAGAGTGGAGAGGTCAACATCCTCAACACACCTCCTGAGGTCACCTCGATTGAGATGCTTCCTGCCGGAACTCTGACGACTTCGATGAATCTGAGTGTGGTCTGGGAGCAAAGCGATGTCGATGGCGATTCCGAGATGAATAGTCAGATTCGTTGGTGGGTCAATGGTGAATGGATTCGCCAATACGACGGAATGCTTGAGATTCCAGCTTCTGAGACGGTGCGTGACCAAAGTTGGTCGGTGCAGGTTGTTCCTGGCGATGGGGACGATCTTGGCAATTCAATGAAGACTACCTCTCGCCAAGTTGAGAACGGCGCACCTGGTGAGATGGTGATTCTACTCGGCAATGGTGAATCGGGATACGCCGGTGCTCCTGGTGCTTCGGCTGCGCCGCCCACAACACCTGCTGATTCACTATCTCCATTGGTGGTTCATACCACTGCCGTAGATCTAGATGGCGAGCCCGTATCATTCCACATATCATGGGCTCGTAATGGCTTCACCGTGCCTGATCTTGATGATTCTCGTTCAGTTCCGGCTGACCGTCTCGAACCGGGTCAAACTTGGACCACGACGGTGACTGCCAGTGATCCTTGGGGTCTATCATCAGAAATTGAGGCGGAGATTACCATCGCTAATGTTCCTCCAACGGCTCTTTTCACAACTTATCCCGCGCCACCAATCGCTGGCGCTTTCATCACGCTCGACGCCTCTATGTCGGCAGACCTTGATGGAGAGGTGTCGCACTACCTCTGGGATGTTGATGGGGTGAGTCTGACCGGGAAGATTGTCAATGTCCAACTTGGCATGGGTTCGCATATGGTGACACTTACTGTGGTTGACGATATGGGTGGAACTGGCTTCTCGGCTTCAGCGATAGTTTTCGGTGAGGTTTCAACCGTCACTAGTTTGAGTGCGACTCTCTCAGGCAACGAGGTACAACTCTCTTGGGAATGGGATGGCGATGCTACGACTTTCCGTGTCTATCGCTCGACCAGCGCCTTCACTTCAATTGGACACGGACCTGCGGGTGAGGCGTTGCTCACCGGCCTCGAAGCGGTTGGCGAGACTGACGAAACCATGTGGAGTGAGACTGCTCCGGTTGCTGCTCACCTGCATTATGCTGTGACCCTAGAGGTTGAAGGCCTCGAGGTTCTATGGTTGTTCCAATTGGATAATACCGCGACCGTGGATGCAAGTGATGCTCCTTCCTCGGTCGATACAGAACCTACGGGTTCGATGTCATCCATGTCAATTCCACTCACTCTCATCATGCTGCTCATCGGACTTGCTAGTATCGGCTTGACGATGTACGGCCGTAGGAGGGATGCTTGATGCGCGGCCGACTTCTTGTGCTCGCGACGATAGCGGCCATGCTGCTCGCGACTCAAGGAACCGTCGCAAATCCCGGTGGAGAGGGCGACGGTAATCGCGACTTCACTTGCGGAGGATCATGCCACGGTGACCCTGGGTTGAGCGCTCCTTCGTCTGCAACCATCAGCATCTCGTCGAGCAATACTGCCTTCACCGGCACAGCATACCAATTCGATACCATGATCGAGATTCAGGAGATATCGCACTCACGGCTCCTAGGAGTCTTCCTCCTCTCCTCGACTAATGGCAATGACGACCATCCCGAGGATCATGGCTGGAACATCATCCAAGACCCCTCCGGAACCTCGTCAAATTACGTTGAAGTAATCGTTCCGAACAGTGGTATTGTCAGCCTGAGTTGGGTGCTCTACGCACCCGAAGCGACGGGTGATGTCGATCTTCTAATCGCTATCCACCACGGTGCCGGCTACCCTGGCGACGTGGCTTATCTTGGCGTCTCGGATACCCATTCAGTAGAGGTCAATCCTGTGCCCGCGAACCTCCCCGGATTCGCACCGGATTGGACCGCACCGTATTATCGCGTGACCGGCGACACATCTCCGGTGAGTCTGATGACTCAGAATACTACCGATATCGTCGTCGAGTGGAAGCTTGAGGGTGAGTCGCTATCTCATACAGCCATCGTCGAGGCTGGTGCCGAAAACGAATGGCTAGCCCATCTGCCAGCAACCATGGGAGACGGAAGGATAGTCTATCGGGTCACGACATCGAATGGCGAATTCGATATCGTTCAGCCTTGGCTGACGATGGGGACAACCCCACCGGAATTCGATGGAAGTCTGTGGGGCGCTCGCGCGCAAGGATTCGCTGGTGCTTTCATGATTATTGCACTCATGCTGAATCTGCAAGGAATGCTACAACCCACTCGAAGAAAGGACGACCTCGACCAGACGGCCGAGGTCGAAGCGGCGGATATCAGCACGGCTGAAGAAGTGATGCCAGAACCAGCCCCAGCCCCTGCCGCACCCGAACCAACCGAAGCAGAGAGCACTGACGATGAGGCAGAAACAACATACAGTGAGCGTTTGGTGAAGTACGACGAATACCCCGATTTGCTTTGGGATCCAGTTGAGGAAGAATGGGTCGATGATCCCGAGGCTGGAGGTGGTCAGTGATGTTTGCAATTACTTTCCATCACCTCATAGTTGGCCTTTCCACGGGAACCGCAACCCTCGCCTGCGCATCCGCTTTGGGAGCTTGGATCTCGACCTACTTCGTCGGAGGTAGCAAGGCCCGAGGTCACCTCGACAAGACAGCATACATCGCTGGCGTGGCAGCAATCCCGCTGATTTTCCTCTCAGTTCTCTCAGGAACTTCCGCGATGAGCGACCCCGGTGCAGATGCGATGAGTTACAACAAATTCCTCTTCACTGGACTTACAATTGGATTTCTAGTTTCGATGCTACTAGGCCGATGGAGATTTGGGCCGGCGATTTGGCTCAATTCACGTCTCGGCCTGCTGCAAATGGTCTGTGCCGCTGGAGCTCTTGCCAGCATTACTGTGCTCGGATCAATCGGCGCTAAGATGAGTCTTGGTGAATCAACTCTGGACATCTTCTCATTCTGGCCGTCTTTCGATGAGTCCATTGTTGTCAATCAATGGTTTAGCATCGCTATGTTTGCGCTCGGTCTTGGGGCAATGGTAGCCGCCTTCATTCTCGGTCCAGATACCGAGAGGCTGCCTGAGTGATCATTCACCTTGGGTGATTTCGTCGATAACGCGAGCAATCCGCCTCGCATGAGCATCGGGGGAGAGGTCCAATTCAGTGATTCTAGCCCGACCAGAAGAAGCCCATCGTTTCCTCACATCGTTGTCCAATGCCTCATTCAGAGCCTCTTGCCAAGCTACCGGGTCATCACGCGGCAGGAGCCGTCCGTTCACCCCATCCTCAATCGAATCACGGAAGCCACCTTCATCAACGAAAAGTGCTGGAGTACCCACGGCGAAGGCCTCAATCGGAGTTAGTCC
>JAQXEV010000038.1 GCA_029250665.1 Candidatus Thalassarchaeaceae archaeon
GACGAGGTCGTCTCAAATGTCCTCGTCGAATTAGAGGGCAGTAGTGGTCCGACCGTCCGAATCTCTTGAGATTCGGACGAAAACTACCTCCGAAATCGGCAGGGTTGCATTCTTGACGCATCGATGACCCCGGCAAGGTAAGGGAGAAGGGCACAGTATGGCAAGTGGCTCAGGCATTTACATCTCTTGGCTGATGGGGGCGATTCTACTCTCGGTCGCACTGATGCCACTGATGAAGCCACCATGGGCTAAGATTCGTCTCCAGGCTTTCGTCGACATGTTCAGACGTTATTGGGCCCATATGATCGTGGTATTCTCAGTTTATCTATGGAAGGATTTGCTCGATCAACTCGATCGAATTCTTATGGCAAATACTCAGCTCGACATGACGCCGTATGTCTATGCTATCGAAGGCGATATCGTGCTCTGGATTCAAGACGCGTTTCACAACGATTTACTTTCAGTTGGCTTGACTCACTTCTATGTCATGGGATTCATGACCGCAACTTTCGCTTCCTTCGTTTACCCAATTTACTTCGACGACCGACACATGGCCGACAGAGTCTCTCTCTCGATGTTCTGGGTCTATGTTTTGGCAATTCCATTCTACCTCTTTTTCAATGTCCGCGTGACCGGTGATCACATTCCGGCGATGGAGACGATTGCTTACGATTTGACACCGGAGATTCACAATTGGTTCACGCGGATTGATCCGTTTACGAACGGCATGCCGAGTTTGCACATTGGTTTGCCGTTCGCTGTCTGGTTAACCTATCTCCGATGGGATGAGGACGGGCGCTGGAGTCGCTTCCGATTAGCGCTCGTTGCTTTCATCTTTCTGACAGGTTTCGCGATTTTGTATCTCGGGATTCACTGGGTTGTGGATATCATTGGTGGAGTCGTTGTCGCGACACTGGCTGTTCGGCTTTCAGAGAAGACGCATGGGCCGGTCTGGCGCTTTGCCGATGAGCGTCTATTCACCCGCCGATTGGCTCGCTTAATCAACGACCCAAAGGCTTGGTTGAGGCAGGTTGGAAAGTCCCTCAAGCAGATGGTCAAGCCACTTCGCGAGCCTTCGAGCACTCAGACTGGTGCCGTAATAATCGCTATACTGATTGGTACTGGAACCGTCCTTCTGTGGGATGCGACTCATCAGGACTTCCCAGTTGAAGGAGTTGAATGGCCGACTCATGCTGTTGGTTCTGGAGATTGGTTGGTAAGCGTCGAAGAGAATCAAAACGGTACTGTCGATGTGACTGCGTGGAATTCAGAGTATAGGGATTCGCAGACGATATCGACGATTACCATCGGTGAGCATGGTTGGTCATCAATCCCTAAATTGTCTGCTTCTGAGAACGGAGTAGTGTTATTCGATTCCTACAAGATGCAATTCTGGTCCTATCCGACCACAAATCAGGGATTCGATTCATTGTGGTCGACCGAGGAATTGAATCATGACTTACCGGAGATTCTTGACATTATGATGGCGGTGGATAGTGACGGCGAGGCGGTCATTGCAATCGTCTATGCTAACCAGATAGTCTACCGAGACATCTCTGGACACATCGCCGAGCACCCTGCACCCGCGGGACCATTCACAGCTGTGGCAGCATCTGGGAATCTAATCGCCTCAGCGATGACGACAGCGAACGGACCGATTCTGGATGTTGTATCGTTGTCGACTCAATTGAGTCTCAATATCGAGATTACCGACACTGCTGACGAAGTAGTCGATGAACATCTCGAGAACGTCTTCGGCATCGCTGTCGATTACGCATCTTCGGAGGTTGTCGACATCGAGATGGATGGAAATCACGTCGTCGTCGTGGTCGATGTTGGACCGGTGAATCGCACCATCCTCATCGACACGATTAGCGGTTCGCAACTTCTTCTATCCGATCCGGTTTGGCCTTCATCCTCTCCAAGTATCGCTCACGGTCGAGTCGCCTTCTTGCAGATTCCTCGATTCGACCCGACTATCGAACCAGAGGATTTGCTGACTGCGAGGGATGTATTTCTGCATGATATCGCTGAGAATCTCACCGTGCAGTTGACTATCGACGATGATGTAGATCAATCCAATCCTCAGATTCTACAATCGAATGTGGCTTGGATTGAGGGCCATGATGACGAGGGCTTCGAAATTAGGATGCACGCCCTCGAGGAGACCTTCGAACCCTATTCCTCGGTTGTCTTGCAATCGTCGATAGTTCTACTAATTCCGTTGATGATTCTCTACGCTTTTCAGAGTACCAGTACCAATCGCCGCCGAGTTCGTCGCGACTTTGAGTGACAGTTAATCTCTGACGACGACTCATTCAGCGAGCCTGAACATTTCATTGAGGCTGTGTTGCGCCCGCGAGATAATTTCCTCGTCAAGTTCGATTATCTGCGCCGGATGAGGATCGCGCAGGGCTTGCAGAATGTCTTCAAGTTGAGTCATTTTCATGTATCGGCACATCACACAGGTTCCAATCAGATTGATTTCGTTATCCGACTCAGCACGCACTCGATCAGCCGTCCCACATTCGGTAATCAGCATGATGTCCGGCTTACCCTCGGCTCCCAACCTCAGAGCCTCTTCCATCAGTTTCTCGCTACTCCCCACAACATCACTTTCTGCAATAACGTCGGCATCACACTCAGGATGGCTGAGTACCTTGAGTTCGATACCGTGCTCAGCTGTTCGTGAGCGCCACGAGCGAATTTTTTCACCGGTGAATGTTGCGTGAACGTAGCACTCGCCATCGTAATTGATGACTTCTTTTCGACCGGCCAAATGTTCAGTCAGATGCTTCCCCATTAGTCGGTCGGGCACAAAAATCAGTCGATCGCCAGGCAACTTCTCGCAAATACGCAGATAATTGCTGCTTGTCACACACACATCCACCTCGGCCTTGACTTCGGCACTGGTGTTGATGTAACAGGCGACCGGGACTCCCGGATAACGTGCCTTGAGGTCGCGCACATCTGCAGCGGTTATGCTGTCAGATAGGGAACATCCCGCTTCAGGAGATGGATGGAGCACTGTCTTGTGTGGGCTGACAATCTTGGCAGTCTCAGCCATGAATCGAACGCTAGAGAATAGTATCGTTTGTTGCGGAGCATCACGTGCAGCCTTGGAGAGCGAGTAACTGTCTGAGACCGAGTCAGCGACTCCGTAAACGATGTCGGGAGTTTGGTACGAATGCGCGATCAAAAAAACATCATTCGCGCGCTTGAGTTCGTTGATTTCGAGGGTCAGCGGAGCGATTGTCTTGCAGGTCTCGAGATCCCAGAGCTGACCCTGATTGATGACTTTCTGTAGTCGCTTCGCCTCAGTCTCAATCTCTTCGGCAGAGTATGACTTCGGCGTCAGTGAGCCACGAGGTAGCGGGGCAGCAGGCATCTGCATGGTCATCTGCGCTCGCTGCTGCCTCCGGTGCAACCGCTTTCAAGGCATCTCATCTCGGAGGAGCATGACAGGGGAGGGGATTGCGATGTGGAACGAGGAATCGGTTCTCCATATCGGTGCTGAGGCCACGGCAACGGCTGGAACCTGGATGGGTATCCGTGCCGTGTTGAAGAAGCGCGAGCCGCGAGCCTATAGGCATCCTTCATTGGATCGAAAACTGACCCGTCAACGACTATCAGCTGAGGCTCGTATCCTCGCGCGTTTGCAGAAGATTGGATTCCCATCTCCTGCCCTATTGGATGTCGATGCTGAGGGTGGATGGCTTCTACTCTCACGAATCGAAGGACGTCCTCTCTACGAGGCGCTGCAAGATGGAAGCGCCGGTCTAGATACAGTCCGCGCCTTCGGAGCCATCATTCGTCGCCTACACGAATCGGATATCGCGCACGGCGACTTGACAACACACAATGTGATGATTGACGAGAACGGGAATCTGAACCTCATCGATTTCGGTCTCGCACGCATTGCCCCCGAAATCGAACATCTCGGCCTTGACTTACAAGTCCTCAATGAGTGCCTAACCGCCAGCCATCACACCTACGAGGGAGCGGTCGAGACCATGATCGAAGGCTATCTCTCGGCGGATTCTGGCGAATCCACAGGACTCACACAGAATCCGGCATCCGCTGTCGTCGAACGCTTCAACGCAATCCGCGGCCGCGTCCGCTACCACGCCTGAGTACAATAGACGATTGACAACCCTCAAATTTGACCCCACTGAATCGCTGAACACACCTCCGAGATGAGCAGATGAGAATCCTCTTCGCAACGGGAAATGAGAACAAAATCATCGAAGCCCGAGAGGTCCTCGAGCGACTCAACCATACTGTAGAGGGCCTCATAATCAACGGACAGCGCCCCGATTTTGACGAACCAAAACACCTCGGTCTCACTGCTGTCGCCCAAGCAAAAATTGAGCAAGCCCTCGCCCTCATTCAAGGTACTAGCCACGAGGGCAGCGCCATCTTCGTCGAGGATTCTGGGATCTTCCTCGACGCCTTCCCAGAATGGCCAGGCGCGGCATCCTCCGATGTTGAGCAAAAATTAGGCCTCGCAGGAATCATCGAGAAAATCAACGAGGCCGGCGACCGCGGTGCCGAATACCGTGCGGTCGCGATTTTGTCTGACGGTACCAATCAATGGCAGTCAGTCGGCGTCTGCCGCGGAACAATCTCCACTGAACTCCGCGGCAACCACGGCTTCGGATACGATCCAATTTTCATCCCTGATGCGGGGGACGGACGTACTTTCGGAGAACTTGAATCCCATTACAAAAACGAGATGTCCCATCGAAAACAGGCTGTAGAAGGGCTCGCAGCGCTTCTCAATCCCCCGTCAAAGTGAATAGAGACCCGCCAATGTGGTAAACGAGGGGTCGACGTGGTTTCGTACACCAGATTGTTTCTGCTGATGCTTATTGCAGTCGGAACGCCGTTGTTTCTGATCTTTCAGGGAACGATGAGCATCGGCTTACAGATAGCCTCTGGAACGGTGCTTCTTGCCTTCCTTGCAATCTACGTCTTCTCGGGACGACAACCTCTCCCTAAGTCCCCGAAAGTCCCTTCTGTGACGATTGAGGTTGAAGAAGAGCCGGATGAGCTTGATCTTCCTGCTCCGGTCGTTGAGATGGATAGCGTCAGTGACAAGCGTGAAGAGAAGATTCGTCGCAGTCGCGGGCGTGTAGCGGCTCCAGCCGCTCCTGCGATGCCAATGCCGCCTCCTGGCGCGCCTCTGCCTCCACCCGGTGTTCCGGTGCCTGCTATGCCACCTATGCCACCTATGCCTGCTGCGCCGGCGATGCCCCCACCAATGCCTGCTCCTGGTGCTCCTCCTGTGGTGGCTGGTGACGGAGAGAACGTTGCACAGCGCCTTGTCGTTGCGCGCGATGCACAGTCAGAGATGGAGTCTGAGATTGAGACCTATGTCGAGGACAGGCGGGTGAAAAGGGCAGAGATTCGAGGACGAATAGAGCGCCGTCGCCGAATGGCTCTAGCTGAACGACGAGCGGCAAAGGTTCGGATGTGGACTGAATTGGAAGATGGTGAAGATTTGGGTGCTTTGTTGAATCGAGCGGACCACGGATTGACTGTCATCGATGAACCGGAGGAACCTGATGATTCGGCTCCGCTCGGTGTCTCATACGTTAGAGTCGACGAATCGAGGATACTCAAATTGAGGATTCCACTCAGTGTTCCTGAGAAGCAGGATGAAACTCCAACAACACCTCTTCCACAGATGCCAGAAATGGGTGAGATGCCCCCAATGCCCCCTCCCCCAGGAGACTTACCACCTCCTCCTGGAATGCCCGGGATGCCACCACCACCACCGCCTCCTTCGCTGTGATATGTTGAAGCGCGGGGTTGGACTGGACCCTCTATGAGCGAGGATGTATTGCTGGTCGAGAATGTGGCCGTCGAGGGCTCGAGTCCGGCCGGTGGAGTAATTTCAGTCTGGACTTTGAACCGGCCGCAGAAACTCAATGCTCTGAATTCTGCATCGCACGATGCGTTGAGGCAGGCTTGTGCTATTGCTGAGGCTGACGACGCTGTGCGCGTCGTCGTCATCAAGGGCGCGGCACCTCTGCCCGCGCCTGAAGGAAAGCGACAGAAACCGGCGGCATTCGCCGCCGGAGCGGACATCTCCGAATTTGCTGGAAAAGACTCGGATGATGTCCGACCATTCTTCGAGAATAATGCCTGGGAGAAAGTTTGGAATCTTTCGAAGCCAACGATTGCGATGGTTGACGGCTTCGCCTTGGGTGGTGGCACTGAGCTGGCACTCTCTTGTGATCTCCGCATTGCCAGCACCCGCGCAAAGTTTGGTACACCTGAGATTAATCTAGGACTGATTCCCGGTGGTGGTGGGACTCAGAGACTCGCTGGTATGCTCGGTTATGGCAAGGCGATGGAGATGGTGATGACCGGCGACATGGTCGGCGCGGATGAGGCACTGCGGCTTGGTTTAGCCAATGATGTGGTCGAGCCGGAAGAACTTGAGGCGCGAACGATGAAAATGGCTGAGAATATTGCCAAGAAGTCGCCTTACACAATCAAGGTCGCTAAGCGGGCGGTTCGCGCTGCCCTCGATTTGCCGCTAACTGAGGGGATTCTTGCAGAGCGCTCTGAATTCGTTGCCCTATTCGATACCGAGGACAAGGAAATCGGCGTCCAAGCATTCCTCAACCGTGAAGACGCCGAATGGGTCGGCAACTAACCGTGCAAAACAGAGTCGATATGGCCGATTGGATCATCGGCTTGAGTGATGTCAATGGTCAGCCAGCCTGAGTTCTCCGCCAAGCGAAGCATCTCAGCCTGAATTTCACGTATTCGCTCGATGTGGTCGAGATAGTGCCTGACAGGCCTGCCGTTGTGTTTGCGTCTTCCCGCAATCATTCGCACATGCTCCTCAGCATCTTCCACGGCCATCACGACGCCGCACGCCGTGCCTCCAGCAGCTCTCCAGGAGTCAATGAGACCGAATGAGGGGGCGAAGTGAACTCCTTCGAGCAGGAGGTCGCCACCTCGCTTCATTTCACGCGCGATGACAGCATCAATTGCATCGCGCAGTGGCGCGATAGTAGCCTTCCAATCGTCTATCGCGCCCGACCCGCTCGGCTGAAATGAAGATCGGTGCAAGGCGGGCGATTCCTCAACAGAAACCGTTGTTCGTAGCGTTTCGCGAATCGTATCGCTTGAGACCACTTTGTCAAATTCAAGCGCGGCAGCTATCCTTGCGGTAAGCGTCGACTTGCCGACTCCGCTGGCTCCAGAAATAATCAGAAGTCGGCCGACCATCTGTACACCGAGCCGTCTCCTCAGCGTTGAATGGCCTTGATTTCAAGGAATTCCTCGAGCCCATGTATTCCGAGTTCTCGGCCGTTACCTGACAGCTTGTAGCCGCCGAATGGAGCGCTGATGTTGAACGCACCACCGTTGATGCTAACCTGACCTGTGCGCAGTGCACGAGCAACGCGCATAGCACGCTCTTCATTCCCTGACCAAACACCGCCAGACAGCCCATATTCTGAGTCATTCGCTAGAGCAATCGCCTCTTCCTCTGTCTCGTAGGTGGTGATTGTGAGGACTGGGCCGAAGATTTCCTCGCGGAAAATTGTCATCTCGGAAGTCACGTCAGCGAACACCGTTGGTTGAACGAAGAAACCACTCTCTAACCCCTCGGGCATGCCTTCTCCTCCTGCGACCAAAGTTGCTCCTTCGGACAAACCGGATGCGATGTATCCGGCGACTGACTCTTGCTGTCGCGCCGATACCATCGGCCCGCAGCGTATTGATTCGTCATTTGGGTCACCGACCGAATATCTCTGCATAGTGGCAGTGATTACTTCGACGACTTCGTCGCGCGCGCCAGCCGGCACGATTAGTCGGCTCAGGCTGGAGCATTCTTGTCCAGAATTGTTGAAGCAGGCGTAAACAGCCATCTTGGCAGCCTTCGCGATATCCGCGTCATCGAGGATGATATTCGCGCTTTTTCCACCAAGTTCGAGGGTGACGCGCTTCACAGTGGGTGCAGCAGCCTGCGACACGCTGACTCCTGCACCAGTTGAACCGGTGAAACTGACCATATCGACTTCAGCATGTGCGGCGAGTGTCTCGCCGATATCGCGGCCGTGGCCTGAAACCAGATTGAACACACCCGCAGGCAGCCCAATTTCATGCAAAAGATCCGCTAGAAGGAAGGCGTTGAGTGGGGCCTCTTTGGAGGGTTTGAGGACCATTGTGCAACCTGAAGCGAGGGCGGGTGCGACTTTGCCGATTATTTGGTGAAGTGGAAAATTCCACGGCGTAATCATTGCTACGACTCCGATTGGTTCCTTGACAATCAACGAATTGCGGACCTCCTCTTCCCACTCGAAGGATTCGAGCATTTTCGCGTACGAGCGAGAGACAACACGAGGCGTTCCGACCATCGCCATTCTGCTGTAATTGATCGGGGTGCCAACTTCTGCTGTAATTAGTTGGGCGATTTCTTCGCCGCGTTCCTTGAGCGCGGCTGAAATTGAATTCAAAATCTCGATTCTTTCTTCGATACTGCTCGCCGACCAGGCGGGGAAAGCCGCGCGCGCTGCTGCAACTGCGGATTCGACATCTGCAGCGCTTCCAACCGGCACAGAACCGATGCACTGCTCGGTTGTTGGATTAACAACTTCAATCGTTCCTTCACCGCTTGCTGCGACCCACTTTCCATCGATGTAGATGCTCTCGCGCGCGTTCATGGATGGGGCAAAGCGAGGTGACTTATCAGATTCATGCAGTTCAAAAGTAGAGCCGCGACTGGGAGTTCATGAGTATGGAAGTCACACGTCATGATGGAGGCGTTGCTGTGGTCACACTTTCCGAGGCTGCTGCTAGAAACGCCTTCTCACGATCTTCTATACACGAGATTGCAGATGTGTTGGGTGGATTGTTGGATGACCCGTCTTGCAATGGGATTGTGCTTACGGGCACGGGTCGATTCTTCTGTACTGGTGCTGATATCGACGAATTTGCCGACTCGATTGATGATGGTTCCATCGCGGATCTCGTCGGTGAATTAACCGGGGTTTTGCATCCACTTGAGTTGCGCCTTCGCCGTTCTCCGACCGTTTTTGTCGCTGCGATGAATGGTGCTGCAGCCGGCGGTGGGCTCGGTCTCGCCTTATCTGCTGATTACCGAGTCTGCGTACCCGAAGCCCGCCTCGCCGCCGCCTTCTTTTCACTCGGCCTCTCTCCAGATGGCGGCTCGACCTGGATGCTCCCGCGTTTGGTAGGGAACCAGCGCGCTCGCCGATTCTTCTTCGACAACGAGGTCTGGACAGGTGAGCAAGCTCTCGAATTTGGAGCAGTTGACGAGGTTGTTGGAGCTGACGATTTACTTGGGCGTGCCATTGAGGTTGCAGCCAAGTGGGGCTCGTGGGCTCAAGCGAGCAGACAGGGAACCAAGCAATTGCTCGATGCCTCGACTGCGACCTTCATGGAGACTCAACTTGAGTTTGAGAAGTCCTTGATTACTGCTGCGAGTCTCACACCGGATTTTGCTGAAGGAGTCTCGGCCTTTCTCGAGAAGCGAACGCCCTCTTTTGGGCACTCGGAAGAAGAATAATCTCCAATCGACTGAGTTGGTGGCTTGAGTTGCGGCTCAGAAGATTTTGGCTGCGGTAGTGAATACCCTTGCATCAGGATAATCCGAGCAGTATTGGTAGGCGTAGGTGGTACGCACCTTACCCGAGGAATCTACGAGGAACTCTCCTGTAGACATCCAAGGATTGTCTACTAGAGGACGATCGATTGCACGCCTAGCCTCTTGGAAGTCAAGTCCGATCTCCTTCGAGTGACACCAAGTTTCCTCAGGAGCGTCATACAGTACTTGTTCCACACCAAAGTTTGCCAGCCCGTAGGCGTTGTATACAACATATTCAGGGTCGCAAAGTATCGGACAAGAAATCTCGTACTTTTCGCGATATTCAGCGGCTCTCTCCGGCTCTCCCTGGCCTATGATAACTGGAGTTATTCCAGCGGCAATATAGTCGTCGTACTCGTCGCTGAGTCTTGATGCTCTATCGAGTCCACACCCACAACCAAAGTGGCGCCAAAACATCAGAAGAGCCGGGCCATCCGACCAGAATGAGGACAATTGACGTGGGGTACCAGTATGATCGAGCAATTCGAGGTCTGGTGCGTTGGTGCCGACATCGAGGAGTTTCGATCGCTTATCTCCAGGTCCAGCAACCCAGATATCGAGCCATTCCTTCTCAGCGGCTTCAGTCAGTCCCTCAGTGTCTTCCATACCTACTTTAGGCATCTTTGTACAAAATAAAGATTTAGCCCTAACGACGTAGTCGTAGAACACCAATGATGATGGCAAGAATGCAGGATAAGGCTGCGATATTTGCGAAAACCATCGCCATAGACTCGATGACTATTCCATAGAATAACCACATCGTCAGAGAGGCTGAAACCAGAGAGAAAGTCGGTAACGAAATTCCCTCATGCTTGCCCTCAGACCAGACTTTGCGAATCTGTGGGAACCATGCGATTACACCGAGAAATCCCGCTGCGACGCCAATCGCTTCAACCCAGAGTGGAATCGTCGTCGCCAATTCCCGACACCTCACAATGGCAGGTCATCGCGCTCGGCCTTCTCGCCGTCAGACCAATCGTATAGACCACGAGCTGTTTTCTTTCCGAGGCTGCCCTCGGCGACAAGCGCCTCGAGCAGAGGATGAGGCCGATACGAATCATCATCAAAGGCTTCAGCCAAATTATTCAGAATGTCGCGACGAACATCTAGCCCAACCAAGTCACTAAGTTCGAGCGGTCCCATTGGATGTCGATATCCTAATCTCATTGCAGTATCAATATCGCTGGCACTGGCAACGCCATCAGCCAGCATTCGAATCGCTTCATTACCCAGGATTACTCCGAGCCTGCTCGTTGCAAATCCAGGTACATCGCGCACCAAAATCGTCTCTTTTCCCATGGCAGAACCGATGGACTGAGCTGCTTCAACAGTCTCATCAGAGCAGTTGTCATGACGAACAATCTCAAGCAATTTCATGATTGGAACTGGATTGAAGAAGTGCATCCCGATAACTCTGTCAGCACAAGTAGTGGCCTCTGCGATTGCGCCAATCGGAAGTCCCGAAGTATTCGTCGCAAGTATAGCGTGGGCCGGAGCCATCGACTCGAGATCCCGGAAGATACTCTGTTTCAATTCCATAATCTCAGGAACAGCCTCGATAACCAAGTCAGCCCCAGAAACGGCCTCAGCCATATCCGCGCATGCACTTAGATTTCCTTCCCACTCTGCCTTCTGCTCAGCAGTGGTCTTGCCACGAGCAATTCCTTTGTCCCAGAAGGAGTCGACAGCAGCCATCCCCTTCGCTAATCCTTCAGGAAAAGTATCGAACAATCGAGTCTCCCAACCGGTTTGAGCGCAGACCTGAGCAATCCCTGCGCCCATCGTCCCGGCGCCGATTACGGCGACGGTACGAATGCCCATTCGTTTCACTCCCTGCCGTATGCCGCTAATGCAGCCTGAAACAGTCGTTGCCGCGGAACATCATGCTCCAAGAAGCAAGTGAAAGGAGCCACATCTTTGAGCAATTCAATCGCCGAGACATAAGCGCCGTAAATGAAGGGGTCAGCGACCTCAGTCGCTGGAATATTGATTCCCAACTTAGCCAATCCCTTCCGCGTATCTTCGTCCCAAATCGCGTAGGTGTGTTGGGTGAAGTGGAGGTAGGAGGAGAGTCTGACTATGTCGGAGCGAGCATTTGGGGTAAAGGAGTCGAGTAACAGAGTGTCGGGGTAACGAATCGCATACATCGCTAGTTTCACTTCGCGCGTAGTTTCGTCTCGCCAATCTCTCTTGCCTAATCCCATCCATTCATCGACCATATCGAACATGTCATTGGTGTAAGGTCGATGCACTCTGTAGAGCAGTTTTTCGTAGCCTTCAGCGTCTTGATCGGCTGAATGGTGGTGCTCGTGAAATAGGTCGGTTAATTTGTCAAAGAATGGCTTACAGCTCTCCTTATCGAAGGCCAGGAGTGATAGATGTTGCATGAAATCACCCGTTAGGCTCAGTCGCCCTTCCACTCGCGGTATTGAATCCATTCTTCTTGCATGTATTCGTTAATCAGACGTTCTTCGTCCGCATCGGTGGGAAGAACGTCGTCGAGGTAAGCCTGCCAATCTGCGTCACTTCCTTCGAAGTCATCGCCTTCAATCGTGTAACGCTTTGCTGAGTATTTTCCGATTCCTCGGTTGAATTTGTCAGACGGAATAAACAACTCAGGCTCGCCTTCCTTCCGGGCCTGACTAATTCTGCGCATCTCGTCGCGAAGTTCCTGGAAATAGAGCTCACGGCTCGCTTCGTTGAGGTGATCACGGTCGGCAGCATCGCTGGACTCGCGTTCATCATAGCGCCCCTTGATTCCGTAAACATAGGCCCACTGGGCGCTTGTCGAGTCGTCAGTTCCAAACAGGTCGAGGCCGGTGCTGACCCACTTGTTGACGTATTTCTGGAGAAGAGCGCATGGGATTACTCCCTGCTTGACGATTCGGCGTAGTCCATTGGCTCCGGTGCCAAGGTGGAAGGATTCCTCCTTCAGCATCGGTCCCATCGAGGCGGCGAGTGGCTGGAAAGAAGATGTGCTGAGCATCTTCAGTTGGTACTTGCCGTCTCGGTCGATGAAGTGAGTGAAGCAGAAGAAGTCCAACCAGTGGTCGATTGGTTCGTTGAACGAACCTAGAATTCGAGTTCCTTCCTGTGCATTACGCTCGAGCAGCTTTGCTGCCTCACGCACTCCGTGCTCACCGAAGTAAGTACAGAGAAGGTAAGCCATCTGCCATCCGTGGCGCTGTTCTTCGCACATGATTCGTAGGGCTGACTTGCGGTCATACTCAGTCGGTGCGGTCGCCAGCAGGTGGTTCTGCTGCTCGACGCTGGCGAATTCTGTATCGCCCTGCACGCTGACCATCGAGATGATTGCGTCACGGATGTTTTGCTGTGGGATCTGCATTCGGCGCTGCCACTTGGGCATGCCTTGAAAATCGCCGAATTCGATCTGGGAACCAGCGGTGTCCCAGTCGAACTTGATGTCGAATCGGTAATCTCCCAGCCACGAGGGATCGAATCCAATTCGTGTCTGCCAATCACTGAAATCTTGTATCCACACCTCGAAGTTCGGGGTGTAGTCCTGTACGATCTCTTCCTCTGTCATGAGGTGGGCCAGAAGCAGCCTGTATTTCAACCACTTCACCGAAGACTACGTCTTCGGCCGACCAAAATTTTCGATCGATGTGTTCAGCGACCTTCGAAGCGAGGTGTGCGACGCTCGACATAAGCGGCGATTCCTTCCTTCGCGTCAGCGCTGTTGAACAGAGCTGCTTGCAACTCGCGCTCAAGCGCAAGGTGATACTCGAAAGGCATCTCAGGTCCGGATTGGACTGAGCGCTTGATGTTGCCAACTGCCATCGTAGCCTTGTAAGGTAGGCAGAACTGGCTGGCGTAGTCGAGAATGTCCTGGCGGAATTCGTCCAGTGAGCCGTCCCAAACATCGTTGAAGAGGTCGATTTCCTTAGCCTTCTCAAAGGCCATCAGCTCGCCGCTGACCATGTATTCGAGAGCGCGCGACTTGCCGATGAGGCGAGATAGTCGCGCAGTGCCGCCTGTTCCTGCAAGCACACCGAGGTTAATCTCAGGAAGTCCACACTTGCCTGCATCCTTGCGAGCTATACGAATGTCGCAGGCCATTGCGATCTCAAGTCCGCCGCCGACAGCGTGACCGTTGATTGCACAAATGACGAGCTTCGGAGTCTGCTCGAGGCGGCTAAGTGTCTCGTTAGCGTGAAGGCAGAAATTGTACTTGAAGCCCGGTGTAACCGAGTTCAACATCTGGATGCTTGCACCGGCAGAGAAGAACTTGTGTCCATTGCCTGTGAAGACGATGACGCTGACGTCGTCATCAAAGCGCGCCTTGACGACAGCGGTATCGATGTCGCGCATCATCTCGTGCGTGTATGTGTTCGGGCCGACTTCGTCGCCCTCAAGTGGAGCACCCGCCGAATTCGAAGCGAGTTCGATGATGGCGATTCCGTTTTCTGTGACTCCGTAGTTTACCAAGCGGTTTGGCATGGGTTCGAGTTCAGGCCATGAGGTCATGGCGCATCGACCGTAGGTCGGATTATGAATCACACGGGTACGCTTGGAGCCTCAAAAATCGCTCAAGCGTCGTTTTCAGAGAAGGAAGTATGACCTCCTCCTCGCTGCTGGGACTTCCACTGAACTCCTATTTCTTCGGCCCGCGGGCTTGCTTCCCAGACATCTCTTGAGAGGGCCTTTCGGAACGGCATGCGGGAGACCATTCGGCCGTCTGCGAGTTGTTTACGGCGGAGCATGCCGATTTTGACGATGGGCCATAATGCTCGTCGAAATAATCCGGGTTGGTAGACCCATTTCATGAAGGCGAGCCCATCGCCTTTGCGCGCTTGGTCACGCATCCAATAGCGCGCGACCATTTTGAATCCACGATCGCCAATTCGATTCATCAAGAACCGGTTTATGGCGCTCGCTCGAATAAGTGGAATCAAGCGACTACGGACTTGTTTTTCATAATCATTCGAGTCCATAATCGAGTTGGCAGCCATCGCTCCGCTGGTGATTGCATAACGCATCCCAAAACCCCACATGAAGTCCTGCAAGCCGCCGGCTTCGCCGACATAATGCCTGTCTTCGTGGATGTAGTGGTCGGGTAGTGAGAAGTCACCCTTCCCGCCGACGCGTTTTATCGGTTGGCGGTTGAGTTCGTAGTGTTCCTCGTACCAAGCGATGGTCTCGTTGAGGTATCGTCCGGACTTCTTTTGCTGACGCCAGAGGCAGGTGCAGATGAGGCCTATTCCGTCGATGATAATCAGGTAGGAATAGGCTCCCGGAGCGAGTTTGTCATTGAGTTGGAAAGCGACGTGGTTGGGGTGGTCGGTATGAAAAATCTCTCCGAAGGCAACGGCGCTGGATTCCTTTGGTCCAGCAGCGATTATGTCGCATTCGCTGGGGTCTTTACGCGTCTCGTAGTGGATATTTGCGCCAGCAGCTAGGGCCATTCGCTTGAATCCTTGATCGATGCAGTGTTCGTCAGTTCCCCGCTCGACGACTCTGAATGCGATTCCATCGGTTACTGGATTACTGATCTCGTCGTCGGGATGGATGAGATCGATGATGCTGAATGCATCCGACTTGAATTCGTTAGGATCCAAACCCCACTCACGCATCTCGTCGAAGAAGTCGGTATCACTGCTCCAATTCTCAAGGCCCTGGAAATCACCGTCGAAGCGCGCGCCTGAGTCCTTGCGAATCTCGTGCACGTGGACATCATACCCTCCGCGCGCGAGTATAGTCGCAGCCGAGAGTCCCGAAAGTCCTGCACCGAGGATGTCTATGCGGCGGCTCACGAGACGACGACCCTGATGCTGTGTTTGAATGGTTGCTTGTCTGTGCGAGGCATTGAAGCACTGAGTGGGGATGGGACTTCATGCCTCGAGTCGTTGTTCGCGTCGAGTCAGAGAAACTCGAACCTGAGGATCTCCGAGGGCTGGTCGACCCACAGGGCTGCGGTAGCGTGGTATCCTTCGTCGGTCTGACTCGGGGAGAGGACGATGGCGTCGAAGTTGAGAGATTGGAATTCGACGCCTGGGAAGAGAAGCTTCCGTCAGTGCTCAACCGATTGGCATTCGACGCAGTTGAGCGCTTCGGCGTCTCATCGGTGGTGATTGCGCATCGTACAGGTGTGGTATTGCCTGCCGAGCCAATCGTTTGCATCCACGTTGGAAGCCCACACCGAGCTGAGGGATTCGAGGCCTGTTCTTGGCTGATAAGTGAGCTAAAGGCGCAAGCGCCGTTGTGGAAGAAGGAAATTCGAGCCGACGGTGAATTGTGGAAGGCTGGGCTCGGCTGAGCGATTCGGCTGCCCAATCATCCGCGCATCGAAGCGACAATGTCGTTTACAGCATGAGGCACATTTGAGGCGATTCCCTCGACCATCATCCATCCGTGACCCTTGACCCCGTCGCCGACACAGCGGATGCCTTCAACTCCGATATCCATCGGTAGTTCGGCACCTTGTGGTGCGCGATTACACGGCCAGTTCCGATGATATGTGTGGACGCAGATTTCCTCGCCGTGGTCGGCGAGCCAAGGGATTGACTCGTAGAGTTCCTCGCGCCCTTTGTTAATCTCGGATTTGACCGAGGCATCTGGTACAAATTGGTGTGTGATCATCAGATGTTTTCCTTCGGGAGCGAGGCTTGGGTCGGAGAAGGTTGGAATGACAAAGCCTCCAACTCGCTCAAGATTCGGCAACATAGTCACCCCGCTGCTACGCACCGGAATGTCATCGTCGAGCGCGAAGCAGAACCCAATTCCACCAACTGCTTGAGTGTTTTTGACCTGCTCTCGCACGCTGTCGGCCACCTCGAAATCGTCTGATAGTGACTTCAGTAGATTCGGGTGGCCACCATTGTGAATGATTGAATCCGCGCCAACCCAACTCGCTTCATCTCGACCACGTCGTCGTACCCCGACGCAGAATCGATGCTCTTTCGTAGATTCCTCCGCCGTCCCCGGAAGAATCTCAGTCACCTCATGACTCAATTTTACGCGCGTACCATTCTCTCGAAGTTCCGTGCGTAATCCATCGATTACGCCCTTACATCCACCTTTCGGAATGTGCGGCCGGTCTGACCAGAAGGAATTCTGCAATATCCGAACCACGGTCGAGGCCGGCATCTGATCGAAGCGTAGACTCACAGCAAAATTCGAGAAGGCATCAAGAAAATCGATGAATTCGTCGCTAAACTTCCTCTGAAGCCAAGTTCGGCCATCTACGGTTTCTTCTCCCCATGCCTGCTTGGCGTCCTTGGCAAGAAGTCCTGGAAGATTCATTGCATCCTTTGCAGAGAACCACGGTATTAACCCGTAAGCCGACTTTGAGGACTGATATTTTCCATCCTTTATTCGACAAGCGAAGTGGCTGGTTGGCAGGAAATCTACCCCGTGACGACCGAGGTCTAACCCGCCTTTCGAACGTGGACCAAGTATCAGGTCTGAGAACGGTCCTTTGCGTCCGTGCGGAATCATGTGAACCGCACCGGTGGGGATCTGATATCCGTCGTGATCATGTTGTGTGAATCGCCCACCGGCAAAGGACATCCGCTCGTAAACAGTGACGTCGAAATCACCAGTTTGAGCAAGTAGAGCAGCGGAACCAAGTCCACCGACTCCAGCTCCAACAACGAGTGCCTTCGGCTTTTTCATTCATAGATCACCATTCAGGCGTAGACCAGCGCCCCGGTTGGGCACCAGAGAAGGCAGAGAAGGCAATCAGTGCAATTTTTTTCGATGACCTCGCATAATCCTTCGACGACGAGTGCATCGTCTTTGCAAGCCATTAGACAATAGGAACATCCGACGCACAAGTCATTGATGACCTGCAATTTCTTGCCCTCTTCACTCGGTCTGTCATGATCGACGCCCGACTCGAGTTGTGGTACGACCCCTGGAGTTGCCTTGTCTCGGAATGCCTCTGCCACGTTTTGTAGTAATCAATCAAGTATTTCAGAACCATGTTCTCCCTCCGGGCCTCTGATTAGGGATACGCACCTCCGCCAACCTGAGGCAAACGCATGGAGGAATCATTCACGGGGATAATCGATGTCGGTTCGAAGCCTGTCGTTGCCCGCGAAGCAGTCGCAACGGGGCTGCTTCGTCTCTCACCTGAAAGTCTGGATGTAGTGGCTAATGGCCGCTCGGTCAAAGGAGATGTTCGTGAGGCTTCTACCGTCGCGGCGATCCAGGCTGTGAAAGAGACGCCGCGCATGCTCCCTCATTGCCACCCGATTCCTATCGAGGGCTGCACAATAGATTGGGCGATTCAACGAGATGACTTCGGCGGTGCTTTGCGTTGCACGGTCACTGTTCGAACGCACTGGACAACTGGCGTGGAAATGGAGGCACTTTGTGGGGTAAACGCAGGACTTCTCTGTGCTTGGGACATGCTAAAATCAATCGAGAAGGACTCTGATGGTCAGTATCCTAGCGCGCAAATCGATGGGGTTCGCGTAATTCGTAAGAGCAAAGGTTCAGCTTAATTTACGGCCGATATGTCGAGCCTTGTCGACCCGTATGATTGAATGCTGAACGCTATTCGCAGCGGTCATGGCGACCATCGATTTGGAGAGACATTTCCTCGATGCGACTGAGGCTGCTGCGATTGCTGCTTCGGCTTGGATAGGCAAGGGAGATGGAAAGGCCGCTGACGGCGCGGCGGTAGAAGCGATGCGCGCTGTGTTCGATGGCGTGCCTTTCGATGGGCGCGTAGCAATTGGTGAAGGGGAGCGCGACGATGCACCTATGCTTTGGATCGGAGAACCACTAGGTTCGATGCAAGGTGATCCGAATGCCCCTTCAATTGACATTGCAGTTGACCCGCTCGAATGTACCAATCATGTCGCCAAGGATTTGCCGAATGCGATGGCGGTTCTTGCTGCAGCCCCGCGCGGGACTCTACTTCACGCTCCTGATTGTTACATGGACAAGATCTCTGGGCCAGCTGAGTTGGATGGTGTGATCAGCCTCGACGCATCAACCTCGTACAATGTCGAGGCTGCGGCCTCGGCCCTTGGAAAGAAAGAGTCTGAACTCAATATCGTTGTAATGGACCGGCCGAGACATGAGAAACTGATTTCTGAACTCCGAGCACACGAGGTAAATGTCGTACTAATCGGCGACGGCGACGTTTCAGCTGCGCTCAATGCGGCCGACCCAAAATCAGAGATTGACATGCTAATGGGAATTGGCGCAGCGCCAGAAGGTGTCATCACAGCCACTGCGCTTCGCGGTCTCGGAGCCCCATTTGAGGGGCGCCTCGTGTTCAAGGATGAGGGCCATCGTGAGCGCGCAGAGAACATGATTGATGGCGATATTGAGCGACTCTGGGACAGAGATCAGCTCTGTGCTAGCGATGATGCTGTATTCATCGGCACTGGTGTTTGCCCAGGCCGAACCTTCGGCGTAGAGTCTCTTTCTGACGGACGTTACTCAGTTCAGTCCGAGGTTATCGACGTGGCGAGTGGAAGCCACAGATTTGTCGACAATATCCGCTCAGCCTGAATCTGATTCCATAATTCACGGGCAAAGGATTCATCTTCCGAACCCACCACGTCGTGCCGAGGTTCGTCATGGACACTGAACTACTTGAGAGAACAGCGCGAGAACTTGTTGCACCAGGACGAGGAATCCTCGCCGCCGACGAGAGCAATGGAACGATGTCTAACCGCCTTGCAGCTGTCGGTGTCGAACCTTCTTCGGAGACTCGTCGAGCATACCGTTCCAACATCTTCGCAACCTCTGGCTACCAATCGGCGATTAGCGGTGTAATTCTCTTCGATGAGACAATTCGTCAGAAGATGAGCGATGGAACTCCTATTCCAGAATATCTTGCCAGTCGTGGCGTTCACCCCGGGATCAAAGTAGATACTGGAGCCAAGGAATTAGCACACCACTCAGGCGAGAAAATCACAGAGGGGTTAGATGGTCTTCGCGAGCGCTGTGCTGAATACTTCGCCATGGGCGCTCGCTTTGCAAAGTGGCGCGCAGTCATTCGAATCGGAGAAGGGATGCCGAGCGATGCCAACCTCTCAACCAATGCTCATGCCCTCGCTCGCTACGCAGCGATCTGCCAAGAACAAGGTCTCGTTCCAATCATTGAGCCTGAGGTTTTGATGGATGGTGAGCACGATGCTCAGACTTGCTACGATGTTACTGCGCGAATTCTCGATGAGACATTCGCAGCTTGCGAAGTTCAGGGAGTACACATTCCAGGAGCTTTACTGAAGCCAAACATGATTCTACCAGGAAAGTCATGCTCTGACCAAGGTAACCGAGAACAGGCGGCTCAATTGACTGTGGATTGCCTGACTAATCACGTCCCACACAACTTGCCTGGAATCGTCTTCCTCTCTGGCGGTCAGTCCGACGAGGACGCGACCGCCCATCTCAATCTGATGAATGGCATGGATGTTGAACACCCATGGCAGTTGTCTTACTCATACGGTCGAGCCCTACTCGCTCACGCATTACAGACTTGGGCAAGCGGTTCCAATGAAGATAGCCAGGGTGCCTTCGCTCACCGCGCAGCGATGAATAGCCTAGCCCGAACTGGCGATTGGTCAGCCGAGCTTGAAGTCTGAGATAATGGCTCAATCGCTAGGGCGGATTGCACGCTAGATGCATACTCGCTGAAGCGCGATTAGTTCTGGCCGTCGAGCACGCCTGGTCGTAGAGTCCAGACACAGATTTCGTAGCGGCCGGAGAGTGCGCCGCCACGCTTGGTCGTAGCGACCTTGAGTATGTCTTTGTCCTTTGAGAGGACGTTGCCCAATTGTTGCGGGGTGGTGCCGTGACGCATCGTCGAGTTGACGTGCTCGAGGATTTCGGTCGTGTTCGCCTCTCCTCTCTCGTTCAGGAATTTCTTAATCTTCTGTCGTAGTCTTGTTGTGCGCATATTCAGCTCTCCTTTCTTTGGTCGGACGTCTTCCTCTCGTGATGCTTAACCCACATGTTTGAGGCCCATTCCGAGACAGGTGACTCGGAGCGCCTCATACCGCTCTTGCGAACAGTACCGATGCGGGTAATCTGATCATCCGCTTCTAGGATGCTCGTGATGTCCGCGGGGCTGTTCGCTGGGTCGATCTGGCTCGAGAGCCAGGTCGATATCTCGATGGTGTTTCGCGGCCGCTCAGAAAGGTAGTTTCGAATCAGTTCACGTAGGTTCTGTGAGTCCATTTCCGTCTCATCCTCCGTCTCAATCCGGCCGCTTAACCAGTCCGTTACCGACAGGACAGCAGACGTTGATATAACAGTTCTGCACCTCTCATGCTGTCTTAGTTACAAATAGTTGCATTAATCACGCCTGATTTCACAATTCAACTCGGTGTGGAAATGAAACTGTTATGTTTTCCATAGGAAATGTGTAATCAAATGTAATGAAATAGTATAATTTAATTAGGGCATTCTAACTAATTGAATCAGGAGAGGGCTATTAGTGTCGGATGACTTGCAAATCGGTGTTCCATCGGCTGATTACGCAAATCTGAAACGGATTCGTAGTGCTCACCGGCGGCGCCTTCTCGATCGGCTCACAGATGGCGGCGCAACAGTGAGCACGCTCGCTCGCGATTCTGAATTACGAATTCCGCACGCTTCAGCGGAGCTAAGGCGAATGAGAAACGACGGACTGGTCGCCAGTGATCAGGTAGCCGGGGCCCGAGGTGCTCGCCTGCATCTGACTCAATCTGGATGGGAGGCGATCCGTTCCGACGAACTAGCTCGAGCGATAGAGGCTCTACCACTACCCTCTCCTTCGCACAGATGTTGCTTACTCGCGCGCGATGGAGCCAACTTACTGTTCGGACTTCTGGCTCCAATCGACTCTCCACTCATCCTGATTCCCGACCGCCCAGTTCGGGCAACAATTGGTGAAGGTGGCTCCACCGGAAGAGAAGGGGTCTCTTGGACTTGGGCGGTCCTCAGAGAGAGATCTCCGCGTTGGTTCGACCTCAGGTCGCTTGAGATGCTCCCAGAACCCCCTTCCAGCCATGATCCTGAGAGCATCTCAGCCTATGTCGGAGAGAATCACACACTTGGCATAGTCAGAGCCCGATTAGTCGATGCAGATAGGCCGGTGGCACTAGCCCCTGGAATATGGTTTGAGGCTCCTAGCCACCGGCCTGACACTCCGCTGCCAGAAGCCAGCCATCACCGCGGCAGCTGGGTACTCGGCAACTGCCACGAAAAATCACCAGAAATTCGTCCGAAGGATCCAGTCTGCGCAGTTATGGAGGAGAGGCTTCCACGCTCGATGCTGCTTCGGACAGCTAGAGCAAATGCCCTTGTCATTGCCGATCTCGGAGGCCTAGATTCAGGGGGTCACGAATATCCCATCTCATGTCTCGATGCATGGATTCGACGGGCCCACCCACGGCTCGTCCCCTCGGAACGCAAGCGTCGCCTCAACAGTCTCAGAGAACGCCTGACATCAACTAGGCGGGTGCGCACGGAGGAGTCGACTTGGAGGAGATTTCGAAGGGATTGGGGCGAGTCAACTTTCTCTACGGAAGAGCGTGGGCTACGGATGCTAGACACCCGCGGACTTGGTGCGACTGCAGTAACTTCGCTAGTAGAATGGGCGGTTGCAGAAGAGGAGAGGCCGCCGTTAGTTCTGGAGATTTCTGAAGAACTTCCCGACGATGTCCTGACTGCCGTGATTTCACATCCATCACTCCGCCTCACACTCTCTCCTTCAGCCCGTTCTTCTCTGGCTATATTCGACGAACTGACCGTCGACCCTCTCAGACCTCTGCCGTGGTTACGACTGCGAACTCGAGGCGGGAGGGACCTACCTGTACGCCTCGTAGACCCAGTGCCGATGAGCCCAGAATTGGTTGTAGATAGCGAAGAGGCACCATCTCCTTGGGCTGTGCTCGGGTTGGAGGTTGGCGGTGCTGGTTCCACTTCAGATGATTCTTCGATGATTGGTTCTGCGATTGCTCAATTCCCAGAAGGGAATGAGGATTGGTCGAATATGATGGAGGCGAGCTATCCGGTTGCAGCTTGGATTGCTTCGCCACCACGGACGCGTTGGCATCGATGGCAGCGGTTGAGGGTGCGGCTGGATTCTGAGTGGATCGCTCTACTCGACCTTGATTTCATTCCACTCGAGCGTTTGGCTGAAATTGCTGACGAGGCTCCTGTACGTGTATTGGAGATGTTCGCTGAGAAATTGCGGGCGATGCTTCGAGATGACCCCGAGATTGCTCTACGGACTAGGCCTGCGACCGATCCCTCGCAGGCCACCGAAGGAGCTTCGTGGGTTGCAGCTCAATTGCTGAGCAATGCCGCGTGGTTGCCCGATGACATGCAGGAGGACCTGATCCGATGGGCTCTCGAGGCTTGGTTGGTGCACCCTCCTGCAGATTCACTTGCTGCATTACAGGCAGTAGATTGGATTCACGGGGGTGAGAGTGCTGATGCGATTAGATACGCTCCCGTTCTGCAAGGTGTATTGCGACGCTCTACTGGATTTGAGATGAATCATGACCTCAAGATTTGGTCACTACTGGTCGAGCGGATACGCGATGGTAAGCAATTGGATATCGAGGGGGTCGAGGCAATCGTCGAGAATCTACCTCTTGATTGGTGGGCGCTCCTCGCGCCGGAACTACTGACAAATCTACTCGTAGAGGATGGCTCACTTGAATGGCTACTCGAGAATCCTATTCCATGGGCTGCGGCCGTATTACGACCGCAGGGAGAGGCGAGCAGTGCTCCGGGCTTACGAGATAGGGTGCATCCAGGGTGTTCGCCGGATATCCGTAACGCCCTCGCGCGACGCTTACGTGCGCGTTACGAGAGAGGAACTCTCCCTGAGGCAACTGCCCCTCTACTCGACTTGCTTGAATCATTAGACCGAGCCATCGAAGGTGGCTCGCCAGCGACCGGCAGAACCCATCCACTCGTAGGATGGCTGGCCCAGCCGGTCGAGAAATGGCCACCACTCAGCACGGAGATGGCGATGAGCGGTAATCCACACATCAGCGAGAGGTTGATTCTACGCAGTTCCGGTTGGCATGAAGGCCTCTCACGAGATCACAGAACATTCTGAACTGAACGCTCGTAATAACACCAATTTCCGACTTTTACCTCGCGTTTCACTTGCTCTCCTCCTATACGAGGGGTTCATGAAGGGTCCACCGGACGAATCGACGCCCGACCGGCAACACCGTGCCGACGAAAGCCCCAGCCGGAGTTAGTAGGATGAACCACGGTACCACGGAACGGGATTTGCCGTATGTCGAAGACCGGAATGAGCCACTGCTGTGCTATGACTTCCGGAGCAACACATACGGTCGGATTGTGATGGGTCCCCGGACGACTGCGACCGGAAGAGAGCGGAATGACTTACGGGACAACCACACGGTCCAACAGACGTCCCGGGGTGGGTCAGGTGCCTGAGCATTGCGATGAAGGTCACCGTTACGCCCCGGGGCACACCCCTTTTCCAAAGTCCTCAAGACTTCACACACTGGCTGGTTGACGATGCACTCACTAGGATTGGTCGGCGGTACCTTCGACAGATTCCATTCTGGACATCGCGCACTCATCGAACGAGGATTATCTGAGTGCGTGCGTTTGGAGCTGTGGCTTACGAGCGATAATTTAGCGAATTCGAAGGATTCGCGGATCGAATCTTGGGCCGATCGCTCGTCGAAAATCCTCGCATCGCTTGGTGATTCGGCTGATCGGGTCAGCCTACACGTGCTGGAGGATGAGGATGGACCTGCTCCTTGGCATGAGACTGCTACCGCAATTCTTTGCACTCCTGAGACTCTTCCTGGTTGTGAGAGAATCAATCAAGCTCGCGCCGCCAATTCCTTGGGTGCTCTCGAGATTATCGTGGCTGAGCACGTGACTGCCCATGATGGCGCTCCGATTTCCAGTTCTCGCGTTCGAGCGGGTGAAATCGACTTGGATGGCGAGGCCTATCTTCCTGCTGATGCAGGCCAGGTTTCGATGATTATGACGCACGAGGTTGAAGCCAATCTAAAGGACCCGTTCGGTCAATTATTCGAGGGTCCTGAGGATGATCCGAGCGTTGCTATGCGGGCCGTGCTGGAGGAAATCTTCGGTAGTCCCGGCCCGGTTATCGCTGTGGGTGACGTCACAGTCAAGACTCTGCAAGATCTTGGTAGCCCCGCCGATATCGCTCTTATCGATGGTAAAACAAAGCGCGAAGAGTGGGAACACGCTTCGACCATCGACCATTCTCTGTACAACGATACGCGCACATGTGAGAATCCTGCAGGCCAACTTTCCGCTGGACTTTACCTCGCCTGCGCTGCTGCGATGCAAGCATGGCGTGAAGATGGTCGTAGTTGCCTCATCAACGTCGATGGGGAGGAGGATCTTGCTCCGCTCCTACTGCATCCGTTGGCTCCACTCGGAGCGGTTGTGCTCTACGGTCAACCCGGTCGGGGAGTCGTTCTTCGTTGGACTGGCGCGGATTCGAAGTCGCGCTGCCGTGATTTGCTTACAGCAATGGTTCGAGATTGAGAAAGCAAGTGGGCTCGATGAGCCTGCCGCCGAAAATCAGGCCTCAGCCTTGTCGAGTAAATTCAGTCCGACACCGAATGAGAACGGGGCCACACTGACTGCGAAGACACCAGGGTCTACCCAGGTATTGTTCTGTATCGACCAAGCGAGATAGAAGAGGACACCGCCAACAATCAACCAGTCAGCAAGGGTCTTGCGGATTCCGTCCTTGGTTGAGCTTAGCCCTGAGAGGCAGTTCGGCAAATCACGAACTGCGGTGATTGCGCCACCCTCGACGGCCTGACCCATTCCGACATAGCCGAGTCCGGTTACGGCGAGGCCGAGACCTGCAAACACGATATCGTCGAGAACAACCGTGATTCCATCGTGAGGAACATATATCTCGCCGAATGCACCATTACTGAGGAATCCGAGCCAAAGCACCTTGAATCCAGATGAGTAAGCCCCGATGACGATGTTGACGATGGTCAGCAGAAGGACCCATCCACCAAGCAGCAAGAAGCCGGTTGAGGCTGTGCGGCTCGGGCGAGTCAAGGCCGAGTACCAGTCGTTGTCAGCGAGGGACATCGAGTGCGGCGACCTGTGAACTCGGTTTAACCGTTGAGGCCCTGAAGGGCCTCTGTTTCGATGGCACTGATACTCTATCTGAAGTTCGAAGAAGGTTATCCTCAAGCACACTTCGTTGATCTATATTCAATTCGCTGGATACCGCTGGGTCCATGAGAATTCAGAGATGGCTCTGGAGTCGGTAGCGGCAGCGCGCTGCCTCAGCGATTAGTGGATCCGCATCGCTCATCGTCGTCACCGCATCGATTGTCTTTGGTATCGCCGAGTTGACTTGCTTACTGCGCCCACCTCGTCCCTTGCTTACGTTTCGAGCCATAATCATCCCGAGAGTGTCTAGCTCGTTGAGCAGGGTCGAGATTCGACGAGGCGTCAGTGGTTCGACATTGACATTGAGACAAGCATCGGAATAGGTTCGATACACCTCTCCGGTGGAAATGTTGCGCAGTCCATTGTCTTCATTGATGCGGATTGCGAAGAGCACGAGCTTCTGGTGCAGTGGTAGAGTCTGCAGTACTGGCGTGACCTGATCGTGCTCGAGTTGCGACTGTGCCAGCCGGACGTGTCTTGGTTCGACCTTTGTCTGTGATCGTTGCTCTGCTTTCTGTACCGAGATTCTCAGAAGGTCGAGGGCGCGGCGCGCGTCACCGTGTTCTTGGGCTGCGAGCGCCGCGCACAATTGGATGACTCCATTGTCAAGGACATCCTCCCGCAGACCTGTACTCGCTCTCGCTGTTAGAATGTCAGTAATCTCAGTCGCGCCATACGGATGGAAGATGAGGTCTTCCTGACCGAGTCGACCTGAAACTCTCGGGTCAAGTAATTGTGTGAAATGCAAGTCATTGCTGATTCCGATGATACAGCAACGCGAGCGCTGCAGGATTGTGTTGAGGCTAGTCAGATTGTACAACAGATTGTCACCTGCCCGTTCGACGAGATTGTCGATCTCGTCCAGCACGATGATGTGAACTCCGCCAGCACGGTCCATTCTCTCGACGAGGTGGTCGAGAACTCGATCGGTAGGCCAACCTGTGAATGGTATAGGCACATCTCCGCGCTCAGCTAGGCGGCTCGCCAAAGTCTGCACTACTCGGTAACGCGTGTCGACTTGTCGACAATTGATCTCGTACGTACGCACGGACTTTCCGAGTTCCGATCCCTTCTCGCGCAATTGGCCTAGAACGAATCTGGTTACTACAGTCTTGCCACTTCCTGGGACACCGTAGAGTAGCATGTTTGAGGGGATGTGCCCGTTGAGAGCGTCGACGAGGTTGCGAACTAACGCCTCAACTTCTCTATCACGGTGTGGGAGTGTGGTCGGTTCGAAAGCGTGGTCGAAGGCTTTTCTATCGAGGAAGAGGGAATCTTGTCCCAAAATCTTCTCGAAAATATTGCCGTCCATTTTTTTTCACACAACCGCTGCCCATTCCATGTTCGCTACTCCCAGAGGTTCCGGGACATCGGCGGCGAACGCGGATTCTTCACGACGGCGTTAGAGGTAATGAAAGTTCCCGGACTGATGTTGAGGCAGCGAGCAATTCTTAATCCTCTGTCATCCATTATGATTGCTGCACACTTCGGCCGGAATCCGGAGTAATTAACAGTTCAGCACAACGGTTTCCTATAATTTTTATCACTTCGCTTTCATTTTCTCATCGCAATTTTAGCAGATGAATCGTATAGGATCAAGGAGGTCTGTATTCCGGTCTTAAAAAAAGTCTCAAATTGAGCGGGACCACTGCTTGAATGTGTCTTGAAAGCGGTTTTAGAATGTCAGTTCTTATTTATAGAAGAAAATAATAACGCTCAATTTTTAACAAGTAAAAACTCACCATTCTCGTCTATTGAGAGTTCGTCACCGTCCTCGAGTTGTACTACATTTCCATCTATTTCAGGCATTGGGAATCCTCCGCTTCTGCCTGTGCCATCGGCGTAATTGTGAGTCACTAATACCGTCGCTTCAGGATGACGTTCGGCGAGGGCTTGCACCTGCTTGGGGTTGTGATGATTCGGACTGTCGACAAAATCAGGAACGCCCATTTCGACGAGAATTACATCGGCTTGGCCAGCTCGCGATTCAATGCCCTCGCATGGCCCTGAGTCGCCACAATGAAGCAGGGTGAATCCGCTTTCATGGCTCAAGAAATAACCGTGCGGGTCAGTCTCCGGTGTGTGGACAACTGGGAATCTCTCGAAGCTCCAACCTGAATCTCCAATCGTTCCAGACTCAGCTTCATTCCAGACGATCTCATTTTCCAATACCTCACCCAAACTCCCAGGGAATCCTACCTCACTGAGTTGTGAGAGCAACTCTCTACCGCCCGCTCGCAGGTGAACGGCGAGCGGCGTAACTTGCTTCGAAATGTAGTGACGCTCGAGAATTAGAAAAGGAAATCCGAACATGTGGTCCGCGTGCCAATGAGTGAAGAGAAGATGCTCAATTTGTCCTGGCGAGGTTCCGACGCGCCGCAGTTGTGGAAGCACAGATGGCGGCGCATCTACGAGGATTTTTCCATCGATCAGAACCAGCGCATGCAGCCTACCATTAGGTGAGAATGCATTGCCCGTCCCGAGGAACTGCACGCGCGGCATGACCTGCGGATGATGCGAACATGACTTGAGTCGTTCGGGTAATCACGCCCGCTACGCGGGCGAACTACATCCCCCTTCTTTGATAAATGAACTTCGGCTCGGAGAGGCGCTGGTGAGTGTTTGTCTGATTGGAGTGCGAAGAATCCGTACGGCTCAAAGCTGACGGAGAATTACATCCTGAATAGTGAAGGTTCTCGCAAGGAGACTCGTCACATTGTCTTCGACTTGGGAGACTCTGGCCTCGAATACAAGGCAGGAGATGCTCTCGGAGTTATCCCTCGCTGCCCCCCAGAACTCGTCGATGATTTGTTGGCCGCAGCCAACTTCTCGGGTGACGAGACGGTCGAGACTCACCTCGGCGAGGCCACGCTGAGGGAGGCGTTGGCTGACCACCTCGAAATCCACCGCGTTTCAAAGAAGTGGATTGTGAACCTCGGCAACCGACTCTCCTCCGACAATGGACCGATGGAAATCCGAATCGCTCGCCGGCACAGAGTTTCGACTGAAGACGGAGCACTGCTTGTCGATTGGTCGGGCTCAGGTGAGGGCGAAGATGTACCGGTCGGCTACGAGGAGATTGGAGTTGCTTGCGATCCTGCTGAGGCTCTTTGGCGTGAATTGACTGAAAATGCTGACTCGATGGAGGATTACATGTGGTCTCGAGATTATATCGACGCGCTGGGCGACTTCGGTCACATCGGATTCTCCGCTCAACAACTCGTCGATGGAATGGACCGGCTCAAGCCGCGTCTATACTCGATTGCCAGTAGCCCCGATCATGAGCCGGGTACAGTCCATTTGACGGTCGGAATTGTCCGCTATTCACATCACGGCCGTGACCGTGCTGGTCTTTGCACTGGATTTCTTTCCGACCGCTGCGATGTTGGCGATACTGAGATTGGAGTTTTCATGTCGCCGACTCGATCTTTTATTCTGCCAGAGGACGGCGACACAGATTGCATAATGGTTGGTCCAGGCACTGGAATCGCGCCCTTCCGCGCCTATCTCCAACAGCGAGATATCAACGGCGACAAGGGTCGCAATTGGCTCTTCTTCGGTGACCGGACCGAGGCGGGCGAGTACTACTATCGCGAAGAGATGAACGATTGGAAAGAGCGCGGAGTCCTCGACCGCCACGACCTCGCTTGGAGCCGCGACGGTGACGAGAAGGTGTACGTTCAGCACTTGATGCGGAAGAATGGCGAGGAGATCTGGAATTGGCTTGACGGTGGCGCTTACTTCTACGTCTGCGGAGACAAATCACGTATGGCCAAGGATGTCCATCAGACACTCATCGACATCTGTGAAGAGCACGGTGAGATGAGCGCTGAAGAAGCAAAGGAATTCGTTGAGGTTGGTATGATGAAGACCCAGAAGCGATACCTCCGCGATGTCTACTGATTATCGCTCTGATCGGTTACATCATCAAATCGACCGCCTATGGCGGTCGCCGAACCCTACATAGGATTCAGCCCATAGGAGTAATTCGATGTTCAGGCGAGTTCTGATTGCGAATCGCGGTGAAATTGCACTGCGAATCCTACGCTCGCTGCGCAGCCTTGGAATCGAGGTTGTGATGATTCATGGGCGAGAGGATAGGCTCACTACACCCGTGCGGCTCGCCGATGAAGCCGTCTTCATCGCTCGTGACGACCCTCTCGCATCTTACCTCGACATCGAAGCAATCGTAGCCGCAGCGAAGGAGGTCGGTGCGGATGCTGTTCATCCTGGCTACGGTTTTCTAGCAGAGAATCCAATCTTCGCAGAGCGATTAGCCGAGGAGGGAATCACTTTCATCGGTCCAAGCCCAGAAGTTCTGAGAGTTCTGGGCGACAAAATCACCGCCCGAGAGGCGATGTCAATGGCTGGTCTTCCCATAGCCAGAGGCTCACCTGGACCAATCTCAGATCCAGCAGAAGCCTCAGTAATCGCTGATGACATAGGCTTCCCAGTCATCATCAAGGCGGCGGCTGGTGGCGGTGGTATCGGAATGCAAGTGGTAGAATCCGCCGACGAATTCGAATCAGCACTCAACCTCTGTCAAGGACGCGCCCTCTCAGCCTTTGGAGACGACCGAGTATTCCTCGAGAAATTCATTGAGGGCGCCCAACACATCGAATTCCAAGTACTCGGTGACGGCCAAGATGCAGTTCACTTCGGTGAGAGGTTTTGCTCAATCCAGCGCCGTCACCAAAAAATTCTCGAAGAGGGACCTTGGCTCTCAGAAGAGGTTCGCGCCGACATCGGATCACGTGTAGTCGAAGGTGCCAAGGCCGTAGGATACAAGGGACTTGCAACCTTCGAATTTCTCAGAGATGCCCATGGCGAATTCTACTTCCTCGAGGTCAATCCACGAGTCCAGGTCGAGCATACTGTCACCGAGATGATCACCGGATTTGACCTCGTATCGCTGGGAATCAGAATAGCGGCAGGCGAGCGCCTGCCGGTGTCTCAGAAGGACATCACCATCTCGGGCCATGCCATCCAAGCCCGTCTCAACGCGGAAGATTCGCGTACACTGGAACCATCTCCAGGTAGGTTGTGGGAGTGCCATTGGCCGGCTGGTCCTGGTGTCCGTGTCGATACTCACGCGCACACGGGTTACGATATGCCGCCATCATTCGACTCATTGCTTGCCAAACTCATTGTTTGGGGTCGCGATCGTGAAGAGGCGATTCGACGTCTTGACGCAGCTCTGGGTGAGACCATGATACTAGGAGTTGAAACTCTCATACCCCTCCACCGAGCCATTCTAACCGAGGAAGATTTCCGAAACAGAAATGTTACCATCAGGTATCTCGAGGAGCACCCGGACCTGTTGAAGTGAGGTGAAAGCATGGATATGGTGATTGTCGGCTCAATTGGTTACGACGACATTCAGACTCCAGTGGCGAGTGGATCTGATTTGCTCGGTGGTGCTGCGGTTTACTCTGGGCTCGCCGCCTCGTTTCATCTGCGAACGATGGATGAGGAACCTACGAAGGTTGGTTTAGTCGGCGTCGTCGGTGATGATTTTTCTGTGTATGACCAGATGGTTTTGGAGAAGGCTGGATTGAATCTTGCTGGAGTAGTTAGGGCAGAGGGCGACACATTTCGTTGGTCAGGAAAGTATGAGGGAGCGATGGAATCAGTTGAGACTCTCGCTACCGAGGTCAATGTTCTAGCCGATTTCAAGCCCGAATTGCCCGACGTATGGAACAATCCTGAAATTCTCTTTTGTGCGAGCACACACCCTGCCACTCAGGTTGCCGTACTCGACCAGTGTCCAGGGGCGCAGTTGACCGTTCTAGATACATTCATGTTGTGGATTGAGAGCGAGTTTGAGACTCTTAGTGAGGCGATGCGCAAGGTGGATATCGCCGTCATAAATGAGCAGGAAGCCTGCGCTATCGCCGATGATGAAATTCTGCCTCGCGCGATGAAGTCAATTATGTCGGGGGAGGCTCTACACGGTGGTTCTGGAGCAGGCCCTGGACCTCGATGCCTCATCGTCAAGCGAGGTAGTGGTGGAGTATTGGCAATGCTTCCAGGAGGGGCTATCGCTCTTCCTGCCTACCCGACTGACAAGATTGTCGATCCAACTGGCTGTGGAGATTCCTTCGCTGGTTCATTGCTGTCTTATTTGATTGGCCGCCAAGGTGTATTGAATGATCTCGATGCTATACGGAATGCTCTCGTCCATGCCACCGTGACTTCCTCCTTCACCCTCGGTGGCATCGGAGTAACAGCACTCGGTTCGATTGACCGTGGAATTTACCACGCACGCGTAGACAGATACCGTCGAATCGTTGGTTTCTCCTGATGGCGATTGCTCTCAACTGAACTATCAGTCGATAGGACAGGTCACCGACAGAGGAATCACTCGAGCCGACGAATACCGGGGAGGCGGCCGTCACCCTTCTGACTCGTCGTCCGCAACTGTGAGAATCGCAATTCATCCGACTCGGGAAGATTTGCAGGTGCTCGTTCCTCACCTTTCGAGACGCGATTGACCACACCATCGAGAGCATCTCTTGCCGAGGATGCAGGTGGAGCACTGGTCATCTGACGTGCTCGGCCAGCAACATCAGCCTGATGATCCTGGTCCGAGCGAAGGCGAAGAAGTTGACTTGAGCGGAAGCGCGCATCGCCTTGATGCTCACGCCCATCCTCGTCTCCGTAAACCTCTGCATAGTCTCGACGCGGAGGTGAGGGGGAGAGTAAGGAAGCGAGCCAAGTCTGCTTCTTGGGGCGCCCTACCGCGCTCCGAACTCGCCCACGACTCATGCTGTTTGCGAATTTTGAAACAGCGGGGAATTCATCCTCAAAGCGCTCGGTATCGACTGCTGGTGCCGAGAGTGCTCGTGTTTGCGAAATTTCTCCTTGCCAAGCCGAGTGCGCCTTGGCAGTTTTGACTAGGCCGGGTTTGCACTCTTCTCTGACCGCCGCCTCGTTAGGAGTGGGTAATCCCCAACCTGAGTTGGTAGCGTTCGGCGCTGCCGTACTGTGCCTGCTCCGGGCAGAACGAATCATCTCGGAACTCGACGGAGGTCGGGCCGGTGCGGAGTATGAAGGAGCAGTCCTTGCAGTTGCGTCTGAGGTCGGAGGCGAGTAGTTTGTCGAGGGGGAGTTCGCCATCGGTCTGGAACCAGCCGGATAGCTTGAGCCACCTATTGGCTCATCGTCGAAAAGTGAGGAGTCGAAAATCGATTCGGATTGGGAATACGAGGGGGATTGAGGACTACTGTTTGATGGAGGTGTATCGAAGATTCCTCCCTCCTCAAAGAGATCGAAGGATCCCATCGCATCAGAGAATGCTTCATCCATCCTATTCTCTTCGGAATTTACTTCATCTTTTTCGTGATACCATTCTGGAGATTCGGGACGCCCCCAGGCTCTCTCGTAGGCGTCGGCGGGTTTTACTGGCGCACGAACCGGTGGTGGAATGTTGTAATTGGGAGGTTCGTGGGCGTCGAGAGAGGCGAAGATGCCTCCCTCTGGAGCTTGCTGTACCATTGAATTGGGAGTTTGTGCTCCCATTCTAGCCGCATTTGAGGCGATTGTCGCAGCGGCTGGACTGGCTGTGAAGCTCGGGGGTGCACTCGACAAGCGGGCTAAATCCGTAGCAACCGGCTCATTCTCAAAGAGGCCAATTCCAGGGGTCGCTATCGAATCGGGAGCGCCGAGTAGAGCCTTCGGCTCGAAGGTAGCAAACCGTCGCTCCCGCTCTTCCTCCAACTCTCTGAGTCCAGCCTTCGCCTCCTCAATCGTGCTTCCGTGCATCACTCGGTCCACCATCATGCACAATCGTAGCAATTCCGATTGTGTTCCGGTGACGAGATGCTTGTCGCCCGCATTGGTTTCGATAGCAAGGACTGGTGTCTTGAGGGTCAGATACCCGATTGCCGAGAGTAATCCTGCAGCGGCGATGCCCCAGCCAACAGGTGGAGTGAGGACAGCAGCGCCGACCCAAACACCGACAGCGCCGAGCGTTAGGAAGCCGTTTGGAAGACGAGCAAGGTTGATGTTCCTCAATGTTGAGATGTTAGAGAGATTGATTCGGATACCGTATCCGTAGTAATCCTCGAGGGTTAGCTGCCGCTCGGTGAGTATACCGCAGTATGTCCCACTTACCCCGACCAGACTAAGATTGTCGAATAGCTCCGACTCTCCTTCATCCAGTCGGGCATTACGCCCGGCTGAGTGCATCCCACTTGGCTGAGCGCATCTTCCTCGCTATAACTGCTCGGGGCGATGAGCGGGTTCGCGTGCGGCTTGCGCGCGAGGGGCATGACCGCCAATGCCCCCGTAGGGGGCTTGGCATCGATTATGTCTCAGGCTTGCTGGATGCTGGAAACGCTGCCCATGATTCGCATCGGCATCGCATCCAATTGAGTGATCAGAATCGAGGGTGAACCCTCGGCTCGAATCCACAATGAACTCTCCCAATCGACATTGATTGAATCGCCTTCGACCGCTGTTACTCGGCCGACCACGAATTGTAAATCGACGGCTGCGTGAATCACATCATCCACCGCGATACTTCGCTTCTGGAATGGTGCCGCTTTCAATTCAATGATCGACTTCTCATGCCGTACAAGTGCTTCACTTCCTGGCGCGACAATCATGCATCCGCGGTGCAGCGCCTCCTCTCGCAGATTGCGCAGAGCGACACCGACGCGGTCGCCGGCCACTGCAGTGTCTACATCATCATCCATCACTTGCAGTGAACGCACGACTCCCGTTTCGTTCGCAGGAAGAATCAGGGCGTCATCGTGCTTGTTCACTGCACCGGACTGGACGTATCCAATCGCAACCAGACCGACCCCCTTGACATTGAAATGCTGGTCAACAGGGAGCACGAGGCTTTGGCCCTCGGCTCCCGATCCAGCAGCATCCATGTGAGAATACAATTCCTCTCTCAAGTCATGGGCATCGGGCATTGACTCATGAACAGCCCAAGACCCCAGACCAGCTTGTGTCAGAATCATCTTCACCTGGTCTGAATCAACCCATCCTCCATCAACCGCATTTACTATTGCGATACCACGCGTAATTCCAGCCGCACCGAAAGAAACCAACACTTCTCCGAGCGCGGCATCCACTGCTTTTACCTCTACAACACCAACCTTGGCTACGTTGAGTACTGAGAGAAGCGGACGTAGACGTTCAGGATGGCGCAGAGGTCTTAGAAGAGATAATACAGATGTTTGTCCATCTCTTTCTTCCTTGTAGACATATGACTCAATGTCGCGTACATCATTCGACTTTGCTAGAGAACGAGCTAGGTCTGCAGATCCGACGAAGGCGACATTCAGCACCGGCATGAGTTGCGCGGGCAGAGATATGGTCATCAATTCGACGGATAGATTCTGTCGTCAATGAGTTCAAAAGTAACACAATAGATGGATTTCCATGAACGAGCAGCCTCCACAAGTGGTTTTCACTAACCAAGCCACTAATCCTAATCGAGATATAGGGTCGGGAACAGCGTCTCATCTATTAGGTTCATTACTGAATCTAATATTTCCGTTATTTTCTTGGGTTGGACCGTTAATATTGTATGCTACAAATAGTAATGAAGATGCTATTTTAAAACATCATTTAGCACAATCTCTCAATGCTTCAATTACATTTTCATTAGCCCTTTTGATTCATGGTGCATTGATGCTTGTTTGTCTTGGCTTCATTACAGCCATGGTTCATTGGATAATGTATGTCATTTGGTCGGTTAATGCAAATAATGCATTAAAGGCAGGCCAGATGTACGATTATCCGTTTACAATCAGTTTCGTAACCCCATAAGATTAGCGCATTGCGTCTCTGGCACGCTGCGCTGCGTCCCATTGACTCTGCTCTTCTTCGCTTGAGGGTGTGAATTGTGGCACTTCGACAGGGTTCATCGAGCCGTCGACTGCGACCATGAAGAAATATCCTGAGCAGATTTCCTCGGGGTCCCAGTCCGAGCGAGTCATTCTGCATGATCGGACAAGGACACCGACAGTGCGTCGGCTCGTCCAAACGACGCGCGCTATGGTGCGAATTACGTCGCCTTGGTAAGCTGGTCGCTTGAATTTCAGCGCGTCGACGGAAACCGTGACAAATTCTTGATGCGCGAACTGACTAGCTGCCATTCCGGCGGCAGTGTCCATAATCGACATTAGACGGCCGCCGAATAGAGTATCGAGCGCATTTGTGTC